>JAIOQL010000588.1 GCA_021413405.1 Leptospira sp. | reverse complement strand
GTGGCATATCTTCCACCTCAACTAAGAATGTAGCAAGTATCTTATTTCGAATTTACATGCTCACTTATATCAGGTAAAAAAAGTTCCGGAGAGATTCTGTTTTTGCGAAAAAAAACCGATTTAGGGAAAAAAATTTACACTTTTAAACAGATATATGGATTCTCAGGAAATGCTCCAAATGCAAATCAACGAAAGCTCTTTTCAATCCCATCTTTAATTCCCGTCCCGGGAGAAAATCCAAAATCGTGCATTGCTTTTTCAGAAGAAATAACAATTGGCTCAAGCAGCGCACTGATATCAATCAGCCTGTCGTTTTGCGCAATCTTTAATATGTAAAGCAGTCTATTCAAAAGCTTTATGAAAAACTGAACCGTCTGGCCAACCGGAATTTTCAAAGCAATTTTCCGGTTCAATTTCAGTTTTAATAATTTTAAAAGTTCGTCATAGGAAACCGGATCGGGATGAGCAATATTATAGATCCCCTTTATTTTTTTATCGGATCCAATCGCATTTACGAAAAATTCAACAGCATCATCGATATAGATGAACGATTTTCTTGTCTTAGAGTCTTCGGGGGAGGGAACAAATCCTATCTTTAAAAATCCTGCCAGTTTTGAAATATAGCTCTTTGTGCTTTTTCCATAAACACTCGCCAAACGGAAAATGATGACATTTAGTTTTGCAGTCATGATTTTTTTTTCGGCCAGGATCTTTGACTGGGCATAATAACTCTTACCGGAGAGATTTGCATTTTCTTTTAAGATACCAGCTTCTTTACCATATACTGATGAGGAACTTGAGAAAATGAATTTTTTTATTCTATTTCTGATCGCAAAATATAAAAGCAATTCCGTAGACCGCAGATTTGCATTCAGATATTCTTCCTTTGAAGAATTTGATCCCGAGACAATGGCTGCGAGATGGACGATCGCATCAACCTTATCCTGAATTTCGAGGCTCTGGGAGTTAGAAAGATCGCATTCATAAAATTTGAAATTCCGGTGTTCCCGGATTGCTTCGGGATAGTTCCCAAGATTTCTTCCAACTGCGATGATTTTATTATCCTCAATGAGGTTTTCAATCAGCCTGATACCAATTGTTCCGGAACCACCGGTTAAAAGTATGGAAGGATTTTTTTTCATATTTGGTAACGGGCACGTTGTAGAATTTATTAAATAATCCGGTCCTCAAAATTAAAGCCAATTATTTTTAATACAGCTGATTTTAACGTTTTCCGATGTGTCGTTTACGCATGTTATTTCGGAAGAACTTGCATAAAATAAAAACGCCCTTCCTGCGTTCGATATCTGAATGAATGACTTGTAAATTGCTTAAAAGAGCGGTTGTCGTATGATTAAAGGCAACCTCATAAAAAAAACCTGGTCAGAAAAAAATTAGTCCAATGTTTTTGTAAATTCCTCTCCTGAATTCCAAAAACGACAGCGCTTCCAAATTGATTATTGGCAGCGCCTCCCGTTAATGTTGTATTCGCAAGATCCCCTGCGGATAGATCGTTATTTGCAATTCCAGCACTTCCCGCAGAATGGAATATATAAGCTTTTCCCTGGTTCGTATTGTATAGAAGTGCACCAACGATCACATCTGCAAATCCATCCCCATTGACATCCCCCAACGCTACTGATGATCCAAATTGATTGCCACTGGCTTGTCCTGTGAATGTAGTATTTGCAGAGCCTCCAGAGGAGAGGTCTACGTTTGCAATTCTTGTTGTTCCGGCGGAATGAAACACATACGTTCTTCCCTGGTTCGTATTGTATGCAGGTGCACCGGCGATCACATCTGCAAATCCATCCCCATTGATATCTGCCGAAGCTATTGATCTTCCGAAGTTATCACCAGCGGCTTGTCCTGTGAATGTAGTATTTGCAGAGCCTCC
>JAIOQL010000587.1 GCA_021413405.1 Leptospira sp. | reverse complement strand
TAAATATGTAGATAGATTAATGAGCGTCTTTGATCCTGAAGAATTTCAAAGTGTTCTGGAAGATGCGGATCTGGAAATTGCAGATTTGGATCTTTCGGATGAGGAAGTGGGTGAATTGAGAGAAAACGGCTATTTGGCCTTGAATTCAACTGACGACACTACTCCTGCGAATCAACAGGCTCAGCCAAAAAAGAAAAAGTAAAAATTTAAAAAACTCAGTCATTGTGTGCTGAAAGGCAGAGAATGACTGGGCTTCTTTTTTAAATCAAACAGTTCGCTTAGTTTTCCAACTTCAAAGAATTCCGCAATTTTTTCAATTTGAAAATCAGGGCATTTTTTTCAGCATGGCTTTACTGTATAATTTATGAGCAATACCTGTAAAATTACTCTTCCGAACGGAAGTATCAAAGAAGTTGAGAAAGGGACGACGATTTCTCAATTTTTGCCTTCTCTTGGAATTTCCCTCTCCAAATCCGCACTGGCTGCAAAAGTCAATGGCGAAGAAAAAGATCTCGGATTTGAAATCACGCAGGATCTGAACCTCGAAATTCTGACATTCGAAACAAAAGAAGGGCGTGAAGTGTTTCATCATTCCACCGCTCATCTTCTTGGCCAGGCTGTGCAGCGGATCTGGAAAGATGCAAAACTGACGGTGGGTCCTGTCATTGAAAATGGTCCCGGCTTTTTTTATTATGATATCGATTTCCCTTCCGGGAACATTACACCTGAGGATCTTCCGAAAATCGAAAAAGAAATGGAAAAGATCGTAAAAGAAAATCTCCAGGTGACACGGACGGAGCTGAAAAAAGAAGACGCTATCAAAAAATTCAGTGCGTTAGGCGAAACCTATAAGGTTGAAATTATTTCGGGGATAGACGCTGAAACTGTCTCACTCTACGGGCAGGGAGAATGGGCCGATCTATGCCGGGGTCCACACGTGCCAAACACCGGGATGCTCAAGGCATTCAGGCTGACTGCACTTTCCGGGGCCTACTGGAAAGCAGATAAGAATAACCGGATGCTGCAGAGGATATACGGGGTTTCTTTTCCTACCAAAAAAGAACTCGATGAGTACATGACTCTTCTGGAGGAAGCGAAGAAAAGAGATCACAGGAAAATTGGCAAAGAACTAGACCTCTTCTCATTCCAGGACGAAGCTCCGGGATTTCCGTTCTGGCATCCGAAGGGAACTTTCCTCTGGAATTCACTGGCGGATTTTATGCGAAAAGAATGTGCGAAACATGGATACGAAGAAATTAAAACTCCTGCAATTCTGAATTCCTCCCTCTGGAAGCGGAGCGGTCACTGGGATAATTT
>JAIOQL010000586.1 GCA_021413405.1 Leptospira sp. | reverse complement strand
CCCCACGTAAGGCCAGAATTTATGTTCCTTCGTCCATGGAGCCGGGTAGGCAGCGGTTTCTCTGGAATATTTGTGCATCCAATTATCTGCTATTACAACCGGAGCGGTGTGTGGAGCATTTTTTAGAGGATTATCTTTTTTATCCCATTCACCCGATTCTACTTTTTTAATCTCTCCATAAATAAGAATCATCGCATCGCAGAATCTATCAAGCTCATCTTTTGCCTCACTCTCCGTTGGCTCAATCATCATTGTTCCCGGAACAGGAAAAGACATAGTTGGAGCATGAAAACCATAATCCATCAGCCTTTTGGCTCCATCCTCCACTTCGATCTCACTCAGTTTTTTGAATTGCCGGAAATCTACGATGCATTCATGCGCAACGAGGCCTGACCTCCCTTTGTATAGTACCGGAAAATAATCCCCGAGACGCTTTGCGATATAATTCGCATTCAATATAGCCATTTTTGTAGCAAACGCTAAACCGTCCTGGCCAAGCAGACGGATATATACCCACGAAATCGGAAGTATGCTCGCGCTTCCCCAGGGAGCAGCAGAAACAGCCCCATTTTTCCGATCTCTTCCGATACGCACTACAGAATGCCCGGGGAGAAATGGAACAAGGTGTTTTGCAACCCCGATTGGTCCCATTCCAGGGCCCCCACCACCGTGTGGAATGCAAAAAGTCTTGTGAAGATTCAGATGACACACATCCGCTCCAATATCACCGGGCCTGCAAAGTCCGACCTGAGCGTTCATATTGGCCCCGTCCATATAAACCTGCCCGCCATTCTGATGTACAATATCGCATATGGTACGAACCGATTCTTCAAAGACTCCATGTGTCGATGGATATGTAATCATAAGGGCAGCGAGCTCAGACTTATTATCTTCAGCTTTCTCTTTTAAATCATTCAGATCTACATTTCCGTCCTGATCGCAGGCAACAACTACTACATTGAAACCCGCCATAGCAGCACTCGCAGGATTTGTTCCATGCGCAGAAACAGGAATCAGGCAAACATTTCTGTGTGATTCATTTCTACTATTATGAAAATCGCGAATGGCCAGAAGACCCGCATATTCGCCTTGCGATCCTGCATTTGGTTGCAGAGAAACAGCAGCAAACCCTGTTATCTCAGAAAGCCAAAGCTCAAGTTGTCTGAATAAAGTATGGTATCCATGGGTCTGTTCTTCCGGTGCAAATGGATGAATCTTTCCAAATTCGGGCCAGGTCACCGGAAGCATTTCAACGGCTGCATTCAATTTCATTGTACAAGAACCAAGTGGAATCATCGATGTCGTCAAGGAAAGATCTCTCGATTCCAACTTTTTCACATAACGAAGAAATTTCGTTTCAGAATGATAAGTGTTGAAAACCGGATGTGTGAGAAAATCACTCTGCCTGCGAAGTTTCGGCTGAATAGACATCAGCACATTCTCTCCGGAAACCTCATCCGGGAAAGGGGACTTTTTCCCATCATTGAATATCGTAAGGATATCACTGATATCGTCGCGACTTACAGTTTCATCAAGTGCAATCACGATCCCGCCGGGAAGCATCCTGAAATTTATTTTAAATTGGCCGGCTATTTTTTGAATAGATTCGATTTTTGCAGGCTGAAGAGGAATATATAAAGTGTCAAAAAAATTCTCAAAAAATGGAGCATAGCCTAATTTTCGGAGTCCTTTTGCAAGAGTATTTGCATTCCAATTAACTTTGCTTGCGATCTGCCTTATTCCTTCCCGCCCATAATAAACGGCATAAAGAGAGGAAATCATGCATCATGCGAAACACCGATCAGTCTGCCTGGCATCAAACGTTTGAATTCATCCTTCGTTGCGAAAAATCCAGCGTGTGGACCTCCGAATCCCAGGGGAACACCAAATCTTTGCGAACTTCCGATTGCAGCATCTGCACCCCATTCTCCGGGAGGGGCAAGCAAAGCAAGACTCAAAATATCACAGGCAGCAACAATTTTTACGTTATGCGCTTTTGCATTTACAGAAAACTCCGAGTAATCAAAGATACCCCCTTCAGTGGAAGGATATTGCACCAGTGATCCGAAATAATCTTTCGAAAAGACAATTTCCCTGTGATCCCCAACAACAATATTGATTCCAACGGGAATTGCGCGGGTTCTTATCACATCAATTGTTTGAGGATGGCAGGAAGAAGAAACAAAAAAGGAGTTCCCGGATGAATCTTCTTTCAAATTCCAGAACATATTCATAGCTTCAGCAGCCGCCGTCGCTTCGTCGAGCAAAGATGCGTTGGCGATCTCCATACCTGTCATATCGATAATCATAGTCTGAAAATTGAGAAGGGCCTCAAGTCTTCCCTGGGATATTTCTGCCTGATAGGGAGTATAGGCGGTATACCATCCCGGATTTTCAAGAATGTTGCGGAGAATCACAGGCGGGGTAACACAATCATGATATCCCATTCCAATATACGACCGGAATATTTCATTTTGTATAGCAATCGATTTCAACTCTGCGAGCGCTTCATACTCACTCACCGGAAGAGGTAGATTTATTTTTTTGTGAAGCCGGATTGATTCAGGAATAGCCAGATCAACTAACTCATCAAGTGAATTAAATCCAACAACCCTGAGCATTTCTTCAATTCCATTCCCCTCCGTTCCCGTATGCCGCCGTAAAAATGAATCTATATTAATTGATTTGCCTAATCCATCATGGTCAGAATGCCCATTAACATTCCGAATTGTTTTATTTTTATCAAGCAAAGCATCCATGTGATATCCTTTATTCGAGACCCGCTACATATTCTCTGTATTTATTAGCATCCATCAGTTTGTCAGACTCGGAAGCACTGACGTTTATAATTTTGATCATCCATGCGGAATACGCATCTTTATTTACCAAAGCCGGATCTTTGGATAGAACAGGATTTACTTCAGAGACTTCGCCGGAGATCGGAGCATAAAGATCTTCCGCAGCTTTAACAGACTCTATTGTACCGAAAGAATCCCCCTGCTTTACTTTTTTACCCGCTTTAGGAAGATCTATGAAAACAATGTCACCTAACGCATGTTGTGCAAAATCGGAAATCCCGAAAGTTGCCATGTCTCCCTCGATTTTAACCCATTCATGTTTCTCTGTATATTTATACCCGTCTAAAATTTTTGCCTCTGCCATAGTCTTCTCTCTGATTTAATTTTTTATTTTTCATACATATCACTTCGCTGCAACAATCCCGCTGTTCAAAGCAAGCCAGTTATTCCATGTTCTACTCTCTCTACTTTTTTCGGAACAGGTAAGATTGCCTTTTTCAATTGAATTTCCCAAGGGCCCGAAGAATGGAAAATTCAAAACCCGCTTGTTGGATTTTTTTGAGGCAATCCATTCTCTCCCTATCTCCCCAAAACTCAGTATTTCCGGACCCCCGATGTTTTCTATTCTGTTTTTTGGCCCGGCATTCATAATTTCACCTAACTTTTGCGCTACGATCAAAGTTTCAATTGGCTGAAATTTAAATTTTTTCGGAAGAAACAGTATGAATGGAAGAATATCAATTTTTCCCAGAATCATGCCAATGAAATCATAAAACTGGGTGGATCGTAAAATTGTGAAAGGCAGACCTGCATTCTGGATCAGCTTTTCCGCTTCCCATTTATATTTATAATATTTGTATGGAACCTTATCAGTGCCTACGATGGAGATATAGATAAAATGTGTAACATTTTTTTTCTTTGCTTCTTCAAGAAGCATTGCAGTACCGTTGATATCAGTTTTCGCATTAAATCCACCGGCAGTTCCTGATGCGAGATGAAAAATGATATCTACTCCAGCTAACGCATCTGATATTCCCTTTCCTGTGCTTAGATCAACTCTCGCCCATTCAAGTGAAGTAAATTCAGATGGCGGATTTCTGCTAAAAATCCGGACCTTATTTTTGCCGGCAGACAAAAGGTGCGAGCATAGCTTTTTCCCTAAAACCCCTGTTCCACCTGTAATTAAAATGGTTCCCATAAACTAGTTCTTCCGGACACTACCCGTCACAAAGCTCCCAGTAAAAACAATGGCATCCTTCAACCCTCCCCTGATTTCCACCTTGACCGGAGTTTTGTCCTGGCAATATTCTTTTTTTAATATCGCCATTCCAATTCCTTCTTTGAGCGAAGGGGAATAAGTTCCTGATGTTGTAAGACCAATAATGTGGCCCTCAAGGTTCTGAATCGAATAATTTTCGCGAAGTACGCCTGATTCGAGAAGCTTTATTCCGATAACCTTTTCATCCGGACCATTCTTCTTCTGATTAATGATTTTATCGTAACTAAGATAAGGAATATTTTTTT
>JAIOQL010000585.1 GCA_021413405.1 Leptospira sp. | reverse complement strand
CTGGAGGTTGTGTCCTTCTCCCGGAATATATGCCGTTACTTCAATGCCGGTTGTTAAACGAACCCTCGCAACTTTTCTCAAAGCTGAATTCGGTTTTTTGGGTGTAAATGTCATCACCCTTGTGCAAACCCCGCGTCTTTGCGGGCATGCTTTTAGAGCCGGCGATTTTGTTTTTTTCTTTTGGCCTTTTCTTCCAAGCCGAATTAACTGATTAATTGTTGGCATTCATTTCACCTTTTTTGTAGCAGACGATCTCCGTTTTATTTGAGTCCATTGTCAAATTGTTAAACACACCTGGATTGTAAAGATTAAACATCATCATCTTCATCAGGTTCCGGACCAAGTCCCGCTCCGGCCAGATTTGGCTTCTGTGAAAAGCCTGCATAGACAGGTTCTTCTTCTTCCACGCTTATCCGGTCAAGATCACCATAGTATTCTTTGAAAACTTCAATGTCCTGGTATTTTTTCATACCTGTTCCGGCAGGGATCATGTGACCTATGATCACATTTTCCTTTAGTCCGATGAGTTGATCAGTTTTTCCCTTTATCGCAGCGTCCGTGAGAACTTTGGTAGTCTCCTGGAACGAAGCAGCCGAGAGAAGAACAGGAATGGATTTTGCCGGGCTTCCACCTTCATTCTCTACTCTCTGATTTTCTTCTTTGAACATAAATTTATCAATCTGCTGCTGGGAAACAAATGATGTGTCCCCGCTATCAGTGATGAGAACTTTACGCAGCATCTGACGGACAACCACTTCGATGTGTTTATCATTGATATGAACACCCTGCAGACGATAAACTTCCTGGACTTCTTTCACGAGGTATGCATACAATGCTTCCGGGCCTTTGATCCTAAGGATATCATGAGGATCAAAATTTCCATCATCCATCTGGTCGCCCTGTTTCACATAGTCACCATTTTGAATCCGGAGCTGTTTTCCTAATGGAATAGTAACTTTAATTTTTTCTATATCAGGATTGTCAGGGTTTATATAGAGTACTCTTTTTTCTTTTACTATCTCACCCTTGTCTTCAATCCTGCCATCGACTTCGGCGAGTGTGCACACGTCTTTTGGACGCCTTGCTTCAAAAAGTTCGTCAACACGCGGAAGACCCCCGGTTATATCCCTGGTTTTTTCTGCTATCGAAGGAATTTTAAAAAGAATGTCCCCTACTTTAGCCTTTTCACCATTTTTCAGATTCAGAATTGCATCCACAGGGACTGCATATTCCTCAGGACCTTTGGATGCGCTGAGAACAAATCTCGGATTGAACTTTTCACGCTTCTGCTCAATTACTTTAAAAGTAACGTTCAGAGTTTTCGGATCCTCATCTCTCCTGAGATTTTTTCCAACTTCCAGGTCAACCCACGTTACGATTCCCTCAGATTCTGCAATGCTCAAATCGTTGAACGGATCAAATTCTGCCACCGGCTGATTTGGTGCGACTATATCGCCCGCTTTTACATTTACAATTGTACCAATTTTTACAGGGATAACGATTTCTTCGCCCATGATCCGGAATTTCCCGTTTTCAATGTGAACTTTCCCCGACATTTCCGCAGTGACCATGTCGCCTTTGGAATTACTTGCAACAACTTCCCCTTTGTCTACCAGGCTTCCATTCTGAACACGAACGTTCAGAAGATCGCCTACCGGATAATCCTGGATAAGCTGTTGCAGAACGATGGAGCCACGACGACTGAATACAGTCTGTCCCGCTCCGTTTTGCACAAGTCTTCCATTCACACTTTTTACAATGGACCGGAAGGAAATTTTGTGTTCTTTTTCCTGGATCTTCGCAGAGGCCGCACCCCCAATGTGGAAAGTACGCATTGTGAGCTGGGTTCCAGGCTGGCCGATTGACTGGGCAGCAATAGTTCCCACTGCCTCCCCGATTTCAACCGGAACGAGACGTGCCATATCCATGCCATAACACATTGTACAAATCCCCTGTCTTGCTTCGCAAGTGAGCGGGGATCTGACTTTGATTTTTGTATATCCCAGGTTTTCCATTTTCTGGCCGACAGAACGTACGATCAGAGTGTCTTTAGGAAATACTACCTGTTCAGTAACAGGATCAATGATTTCTTCAGCGGTATATCTTCCAAAAACACGATCGCCAAGAGAAACGATTACGTTTTCCCCTTCTTTCACAACTCCAAGAGTGATGAATTTGTCAGTGCCACAATCAGGCTCGTTTATGATCACATCCTGTGATATATCGACAAGCCTTCTGGTGAGATAACCGGCATCAGCTGTTTTCAAAGCGGTATCCGCGAGACCCTTTCTTGCTCCGTGAGTAGAAATGAAAAATTCGAGAACTCCAAGTCCTTCACGGAAATTCGAACGAATCGCAAGTTCAATGATTTCCCCGGAAGGTTTAGCCATAAGCCCCCTCATCCCTGCCAGCTGACGGATCTGTTGTTTTGATCCCCTCGCCCCGGATGCCGCCATGACATAGACAGGATTGAATCCACCCTTGTCTTTTTCCAGTTCTTTGAACATACTTTCAGTGATCCGGTCGTTAGTTTTGGTCCAGATCTCGATTACTTTTTTGTATCGCTCTTCATTTGTAATAATACCTTTCCGGTACTCCATATCCGCTTTTTCAACTTCTTTGTTCGCTTCATTGACAAGCGGGATCTTAGTAGGAGAAACACGAATATCCTCAATCGAAATCGTTGGAGCAAAGATCGTTGCATAGCGGTAGCCAAGTCTCTTGATATCATCGAGCATCGTCACAGTAGAACCCGGCCCGAACAAATCATAAACCTCTGCAATGATTCTTCCAGGAGTCGTTTCAATGATTTTGTCAAGGTGAAGAACACTTATTTTGGAACGTAATTCGAGAATTTTCGTATCAAGTGCATAAAAAATCTCATCAAGACCTGTGAAAAACTTTCCATGTCCTGCACCGTTCTGAATTTCGCTCGTGAGATAATAGATCCCAAGAACAATATCCTGTGTTGGTCCGCAGATCGGATGTCCGTTTGCAGGATTCAATATGTTGTGCGGAGAAAGCATAAGCATCCATGTTTCGAGCTGTGCCTTTTGAGAAAGAGGCACGTGAATAGCCATCTGATCCCCGTCAAAGTCAGCATTGAATGCATGGCATACGAGCGGATGCAACTTGATTGCTTTTCCTTCAACAAGAATAGGAAGAAATGCCTGTATCCCAAGACGGTGAAGAGTTGGAGCACGGTTTAACAGAACCGGATGTTCACGGACAACTGTTTCCAATGCTTCAAAAACATCTTTGTCTTCTGCTTCCACTTTTTTCTTCGCAGATTTTATGTTCGGGGCCAGCTCAAGATCTACAAGACGTTTCATGATAAATGGCTTGAATAACTCAAGTGCCATTTTTTTAGGAAGACCCATCTGATGAAATTTAAGTTCCGGACCGACAACAATTACGGAACGTCCGGAATAATCCACACGTTTACCAAGAAGGTTTTGACGGAATCTTCCCTGCTTTCCTTTCAGCATATCCGAAATGGATTTGAGTGGACGGTTTCCCTTCCCTTTAACAGTTCTTTTTCTACGGGAATTGTCGAATAACGCATCGACTGCTTCCTGAAGCATACGTTTTTCATTCCGGACAATAATCTCCGGAGCTTTGAGAGTAAGAAGTCTTTTCAACCGGTTATTTCTATTGATAACCCTTCTGTAAAGATCATTCAGATCCGAAGTCGCAAATCTCCCGCCATCCAGCTGAACCATTGGTCTTAGTTCCGGAGGAATGACAGGGACTACATCAAGCACCATCCACTCAGGACGGTTTCCGGAATCGCGGAACGCTTCGAGCACTTCGAGTCTTTTTAGAATGCGTTTATCAGAAATTTTTGTTTTGTCCTGGATTTTCTGGCGTATAACTCTTGCCTCTGCATCGACGTCAATCCGCGCAAGAAGTTCTTTGATTGCATCTCCGCCGATCCCGGCGATGAATTTATCACCATATTCATCGAGATAAGAATGGTATTCGTCCTCATCGAGAAGTTCGCCTTTTGACCGGCCCGAATCTGCCGGATCTATGATTACATATTTCTCAAAATATAAAATCGTTTTGAGAGCGTTCATTGTTATATCCAGAAGAAGGCCCATTCTTGATGGAACAGATCTGTAATACCAGATATGAGAAACAGGGGCAGCAAGTTCAATGTGCCCCATTCTTTCGCGACGGACTTTGGAGTGGGTTACTTCAACCCCGCATTTGTCGCAGATTACACCCTTGTAACGGATGGATTTGAATTTGCCGCAATAGCATTCCCAATCCTTTGTGGTTCCGAATATTTTTTCGCAGAAGAGTCCTTCTCTTTCAGGCTTCAACGTTCTATAATTGATCGTTTCCGGTTTTTTTACTTCGCCATAAGACCATTCTTTAATTCTTTCCGGTGACGCAATTTTGATAGTGATTGAGTCAAAGCTGGTGTAATTGTTTCTCATTGTCATATGTTCTCGATTGATTCAATTTTGATTTTTTTCTTATTTCTCGAATACTCATCTTCATAATCAGCAATATCAACGGTTGAACCTTCCGTATCAGTGATTATAATATCAAGTGCCAAACCACGTAATTCCTGCACAAGAACGTTGAACGATTCAGGGATTCCGGGTTTAATCGAATGAATTCCCTTCACGATCGCTTCGTAAATCCTTGCACGCCCGAGCATATCATCAGATTTGATTGTCAGAAGTTCCTGAAGTGTGTGGCTTGCACCATATGCTTCCAGAGCCCAAACTTCCATCTCTCCAAGTCTCTGGCCTCCAAACTGTGCTTTCCCGCCAAGTGGTTGCTGCGTCACCAGTGAATATGGGCCTGTTGACCTTGCATGGATTTTATCGTCCACGAGATGCGCCAGTTTCAGCAGGTAGATGTAACCACAGAAAACCTCGTTGATAAAAGGCTCCCCGGTTCTTCCATCATACAATTGAAATTTGGAATTGAGCGGCAGTCCTGCTTCTTTGCAGAACTGTTCAATGTCAGACTCGTTTGCTCCGTCAAAAACAGGAGTTTCAAAGTTGATGTTTAATTTCTTGGCAGCAAAACCAAGTTGTGTTTCGAAAATCTGGCCAAGATTCATCCTTGAAGGAACGCCGAGAGGATTCAGAACTACATCCGCCTGGGTACCGTCGAGCATATATGGCATATCTTCTTCAGCCATAATCCTGGCCACGACTCCCTTGTTACCATGTCTCCCGGCCATTTTATCGCCAACCAGAAGTTTACGCTTGCGCGCAACGTAAACTTTTACAAGTTCTTCAACGCCTGCTGCAAGATCGTCTCCCTTTTCACGGGAATAACGTTTAATATCGATTACAGTTCCTTCATTTCCATTTGGAAGGCGCAGAGATGAATCTCTCACTTCTTTTGCTTTTTCTCCGAAAATGGAATGCAAAAGTTTGTATTCCGGAGTGAGATCTGTCTCGCCTTTCGGTGTTACCATACCAACTAGTATGTCACCTGCTTTGACTTCAGCCCCAATGCGAATCACACCTGTTTCATCCAGATCACGGAAAGCTTTATCCGACAGGTTTGGAATATCGCGTGTGATCTGCTCCTGGCCTAATTTTGTTTCTCTTGCCTGGATTTCAAATTCTTCGATGTGAATGGATGTAAATACATCATCCTTTACAATTCTTTCGCTGATCAGGATCGCATCCTCGAAATTGTAGCCTTCCCACGGCATGAATGCAACGAGAACGTTTTTCCCGAGTGCAAGATATCCGTCGTCTATTGCGGGTCCGTCAGCAAGAATCGTTGCTTTAACCGCAAAACTTCCGTCATCAGCCATTTGCTCACCATAAACAATCTGACCGGCAAGGGTTGCGCCTTTGGTTACGTTTGCTCCTTCCTTTATCAGTGGAGCAAATTCTTTGGTACCTTCTATGAGGCTATAATAAATCTTCTCTCCTTCTATCGAAGTGAGCTCTATTTTATCTTTTGAAATCTTTGTAATCTTTCCAGGTTTTTCTGCCATCAGTACTCTTACAATTGGTCTCTGATTGAAGCATGTTCCCTGGTTTGTCTTTTTGTATTTCACAAGAGGGTAAAAAACAGGATCTTTCACTCCCTCTTCTTTTATGGTTATCCCGGAAGAATCCACGCGCATAACAACACCATCACCATTTGCAATAACGCAAATCCGGCTGTCATAGGCTGCACGGCTTTCCATGCCTGTTCCGACAAAAGGTGCTTCTTCCACAAGAAGAGGAACCGCCTGTCGTTGCATGTTCGAACCCATGAGTGCACGGTTTGCATCATCATGCTCGAGGAAGGGAATGAGTGAAGTGGAAACGGATACCACTTGCATTGGTGTGAGATCCATATACTGAATTTCACTTGGATTACGGAAAGGGAAATCACCTCTGTGCCTTGTAGAAATCAGTTTATTTTTATAGTCACCTTTTTCATCAACTGGGGCAGATGCCTGT
>JAIOQL010000584.1 GCA_021413405.1 Leptospira sp. | reverse complement strand
CGGAATTCATGCGTTCAACACGGATGGATATGGCGCCGTAAAATCAATTGAGGAATCCGGGATTGGATTTTTTGAGAAAAAAAAAGGAGACGTCCTGATCCTCGGAAGTGGCGGAAGTGCACGCGGGATATCCTATGCTCTCCTGAAGAAAAATCTTGGTGAAAAGAATATAATTATTTCTTCCAGAAATTCTGCAACCGGGCAATCATTGGCAAATGATCTGAATTCTATTGAAAGTGCCAAAACCCAATTCATTCCATTGACTGAAATCGAAAAGGAAAAAAATCGTTTTAGCCTGGTGATAAACACAACGCCTGTTGGAATGAAAGGGAATCTATCCGGCTCATTGCTACCTGAAAATTTCTTTTCTAAAAAAACTACGTTATTCGACATTGTATACAATCCGTTCGCAACAGACCTGGTAAAAAGTGCAAAAAAGGCGGGTTCCGTAATTATCCCTGGTTATGAAATGCTTATTCACCAGGCGATGAAACAATTTTTTCTTTTTACAGGAATCAAAGTGAATCGTAAATATATTGTCAGGGTTAGAAAGAAAATATTAAAAGCTCTGAAATGAAATTCTTTTCTTTCATCAATTCGCTTTCAAACCCTGAGAAAACCAGAAATTTTAACGTATTCAAAAACTACTCTCTTCATGATTTCGGGATGATCGTAGAGAATTGCGGATTAGCCAGATCCGCACGGAAAGATGATTTGGGGCCGGTAAGAATATCCGTAGTTGGAACAAACGGAAAAGGTTCCGTTTCCCATTTTTTATCTGAAATTGCTTTAAGGAATGCGAATTTTCCTGGTGTCGGGCTTTACACATCTCCTCACCTGGTCAGACCGGAAGAGAGAATCCGGTTTAACGGAAAAGAAATAACAGAAATGGAATTGGATAATCTTTTGCGCAGTTTTTCCCCTGAACAAATCTTTCTGTTGGGAAAATGTTCTTATTTCGAACTATTCACTATTTTCTCCTTCTGCTATTTTAAGGAAAAGAATTCTTCTCTTGAAATATATGAAGCAGGTCTCGGAGGTCGCCTTGATTCTACGAAGCTGGCAACGGCAGATTACATAGTTCTAACCGCCATAGAGCTGGATCATATGGAAGTGTTAGGGAATTCAAAAGATGAAATTCTATCAGAAAAATTAGAAATAGCAACAGAAAGAGCAAAAACAATCTTTGCCATGCCACAAGATTCAGAGAATTTGAACCGGCAGATTGAAGAGTTCTCCGTAAAAAATAAAATTGCTTTGCGATTTTTCCGTAAAAAAAGAACTACTGAAGGATATCTATCGTATAATAAGGATTTTTCCTGGTTCATACTCTCCATAATTGCGGACGACTACGGATGGTCATTTCCTCCCGAAAAATTGAACCAAATCCTCGGAGAAATACAGGATCCGGCCGGCAGGATGGAAATTTTAAGAAAGGACCCGCCACTCCTATTTGATATAGCGCATAACGCAGGAGCTGTTCAATGCCTTCTCGGTTCGACAAATCTTCTTTTTCCG
>JAIOQL010000583.1 GCA_021413405.1 Leptospira sp. | reverse complement strand
TGAAAAGAAAGATGATCCGTTTCTTGTTCCGGATCAGATCCCGGCACCCGAGGACAACAAAATCACTAAAAAACGCACCCAACTTGGAAAGTTTCTTTTCTTTGATCCGGGACTTTCGGGAATAAATTCCCCGACTATAGTCAATGTTGCCTTCGGCGACCTTCAATTTTGGGATGGAAGAGCAATATCACTCGAATCCCAGGCAACTGGTCCGATCACCTTCCGGGTGAAATGAACCAGAAAATGAGCGATCTCATTCAGGAATTGAAATCCATAGTCGGATATGCAAAGCTATTCGAAAAAGCATATCCTGGCAAAGGAATGACTCCTGGAGCAATCGCGAAAGCAATTGCAACATTTGAAGGAGCAGTTGTTTCAAAAGATTCTGCCTTGGATAGCTGAAGACGGGGAGATGAAACCCCTGAATTTGTCGAATCACGAAAAAAAAGAACTTGTAGAATTTTTGAAATCGCTCAACGGTAATCCGTTACAGGTAAGAATACTGATATTACCATGACAGACTTTGAGAAAGGATCAATCAATGAAATTGTTAACCATTATCCTATTTTCTATGACCGGTCTTTTTCAGGGTTGTGAGAAATTCAGCAATACCGAATTTTTTGGTGCAGAAAGTCCCTTAAAAATCGGAGGGCAATTCCAACTCACTGATCAGAACGGAAATTTGAGATCTCTATCTGAATTCAATGGATCCTACAGCCTGCTTTTTTTCGGATTTACTTCCTGCCCGGATATATGCTCAATGTCACTTGCTAAACTGGATGCCGTTTCCAGAAAATTCCCCGGAGAAAAGAAACCAAATTTATTATTCATTACCGTTGACCCGAAACGTGACTCACCGGAAAGGCTAAATAATTATCTGAAGAATTATTCCGAAAAAATCTGGGGCTTCACAGGAAAGAAAGAAGATCTATCCAAAATTTATAATCTTTACCGGGTGAGCGCCCGGGAAAACGGGAATCAGGGGTTTGATCACAGTGGAACTATATACCTGATTGATCCACAAGGAAATACAAAGTTCCTTTATTCAATCTCCGCAAATCCAGATAATATTATTTCCGATTTGAGAAGACTCCCCAAATCTTAGATAAAGACATAACATTGCTTTCCGTCGCATTGACGCTCTGGTAGTAAAATATCAAACCATTCTGATTGCAGAATAAATTTCGAATTACGAATTAAATAATCCCAAAATAGATGCATCCTGAAAGCCGATAATAACTATTAATAACAATGTTTTCCAGACTCAGAGACTCCTTAAAAGACATAAGAATAAAAACCAGGTTGATCTTCGGATTCGGGTTTATTATCCTGCTATTGCTTTTATCCTCAGCAATATTTCTTTTTTGGCTAAAATATTCATCAACAACTTTTGATTCGATAATGCTCGGTTCCCGGCAAAAATTAATCACCATAAATCTTTTACAAAATCATATCTGGACAATTGAAACTTCAACAACATTTGTTTTGGATACGGAGGATCCAGTTCAGCTCCAAGAAGGAGAAAAAAAAATCCTCGATATGTTCGCGGAAACCGATGTGGCGATTGCAGGATATGAGAATTTCGCGTCCACTCAGAGAGAAACAGAAATCATTGCGGATCTCAAAACAGAAATCCAAAAACTGAATACAGACCAGAAATCACTATTCGAAGCACGAAAAGAGCTAAAAAAAAATGATCCGAAATCACTATTTATCTCAGGGAACAGACAGGGATTCACAAACCTTAGAAATTCTCTGGCAGAATTATATTCTATTGAAAAAATAAATTCTGAAGAAAAAATCTCCCGGACACAATTTGTGAATGATATTTTCTATGTAATGATTGTTGTTCTAAATATTTTATTTATTGCGATCGGGGTTATTATTTCCAGTTGGATAATCCGCTCCATAACGAGACCGATTGGTGTTGCCATAAAAATGGCGGAGGATATCTCTGATGGAGATCTGAGAAAAAGAGATCTTTCTCTTGCGTCAGGCGACATGGCTGAATTGATCTCCTATCTCAGTATTATGCAGATCGGATTGTCAGCATTAATAATGCAAATCCAGAAGACAGTCATTGAATCTGAAAGTTCTGCAACTGATTTCTCAAATTTATCAGATCTCTTCCGGGAAATTGCGAGAAAGCAGGCTCTAACCTCTGAAAAAGCTTCCACGTCTATACAGGAAGTTGTAATGTCAGCAAACTCGGTTTCTGCTCATGTAATCCAGGCAGGCGACGATGTAGCGAAGGTTGAAAAAAGTGTGGCTAAATTCACCGGATCAATCACTAACCTGAACACATCAATGGAAGAATTCGTGGAGAAGACGGAGAAATTTTCTGACATTGCAAAAGTTGGAGGTGAGCGTATTTCCGTTGTAAGCAGCACCATGTTTAAGATTTCGGACAGTGCAAACCGGATACAACAGGTAATGGATATTATAACTGATATCTCTGACACAACAAATCTGCTTTCGCTGAATGCCGCAATTGAAGCTGCGCGTGCAGGAGATGCCGGACGCGGATTTGCAGTAGTTGCGGATGAGATTTCAAAGTTAGCGGAAAGAACAATTGCGAGTATCAAAGAAATTAAGCAGCTGATCAACTCAGCCAACCTGAATATCAAAGAAGGAACAAATGAGGTCAAGAGCCTGGATTCGATATTCGCGGAAATTATTTCCGGAACCGATGCGATGAAAGGTTTCTCGATGAATATCAAGAATGATTTTAGCGAAAGTGCGCAGCAATTCATGGATATCCGGCAACGGGTTTCAAACCTGAATGATCTAACAGCGGATATTAAGAAATCATCTGAAGACCAGAAGGAATCATCCAAAAATGTTGAATTGAGCATTTTTGATATGCACTTCGTTTCTGAAGAAGTGGTTATCGGGGCGAATGAAATTGCTGATTGGGCCAAAAAGATTTCGGAGCAGACCGGAAAAATTCAGCAATTAATCGGACAATTCAAACTCTAAACCCGTCAAATCGCTTTTTTTCTCGAAAAGATTTGACAAGAATCCTTATTTCCTTAGTTTTTGCGTTTAGTCCTTAAGTTCTAAAAAGGATAATAAATCACATTCGGGCGTAAAATGAGGATAAGAAATTCATTACTTGTATTTTTTTGTGCTTTCAGCATAGTTTTTTTAGCCACAGAAGTGTCCGCACAAGCCAAAGCAGCACCACAGGCAACGCCGGACGACACAGCAAAAAAAGAAAGCGCTGATGTCAGAGCACCAAACACGAATCTTCCATTTCCAATAGAGGAAAAGAAAAGGATTTCAGTAAAAGATGCGGAAAAGAAGAAAGAAGGCTGGTATCCTACTGGATTGCCTTTAGTCAATTCGGACCCTAACACTGGAGTTGGTTTTGGAGCGAGGGTTCTTTTATTCAATAACGGGAACAAAAGCGACCCGTTCTTTGAATATACTCCGTATAGAACAAGAATTTTTGCACAATATTTCAATACCACGAAAAACTACCAGTATCACTGGTTAAGTTTGGATGCTCCGTATGTTTTCAACACTAAATGGCGTGTAAGAAGTGACGCGATTTATGAAAGCAATCCTGTTGCATTGTTTTTTGGTCTGGGTGCTCAATCATTGAATACATTATCCTACCGGCCATTCAACGATCCAAATCAGCCACTTAAGACAAATACGAGATTCGGAGATACAGAAGATGCATTAGGATATGCAAGACCGGCAAATCCAAATGAAATTCAATATAATGAAAATGCACAATTAAACAGTTTCATTAGTCAGAACGCACCAGTCAGAGCACAACAGGTAACAGATAAAAAGTATTATCGATATGATAATAAGACTCCGCAATTCAGCACGAGTGCGGAGCATTCGTTTTTCGGAGGAACAGTTAGAACCGTTGGTGGAGTTAGGTTCGCTAAAAATATAATCAATTTTTTTGACGGCGAGATCTATAATGCAAGAGGGATTTTCCCTTACAATACTGCGGTATCTGAAGGTACATTCCCGGTGGTACAAGGGAAAACAAAACTTAAACAGGACTGTGAAAATAAAAAGATCCGGGGTTGTGATGGGGGATTTGTAAAC
>JAIOQL010000663.1 GCA_021413405.1 Leptospira sp. | reverse complement strand
ATATCGACGGAAGAAACAGGTGCACTTCCCAGTTTAACAGATCTTGTTTTCGGGTCGATCTGGTAGGCGCTGCACGGGTCTATTGATATTACACGTCCGGACAAAAGACTTTCATTCTTTATTTTGATATCATAATTCTCGTAAAGAACAAGAGGGCCACTCAGAACAAGAGTTACCTGAACTCTTGTCATCACACCTGCATTCCCTTTTTCGAGAGGCCGGCCTTCGTTATCCAGCTGGATCAGATCTACACGGGAGACATAGCCATACGGAACACCCTGGACCGTTACCTTGTTTCCTATTTTGATTCCCTCAGCGTTAGGGAAGAAAATCTTTACAGATTTCCCTTCTTTTTTCAGAGGACCGCCTTCTGTTATTATGGTGAAATATCCAATAACGCCTAACGCACTGAAGAAAAGACCGCCGACAAGGAGTGATGTACCGATTTTCATGTTTACTATATTAACTTTTCGATCAGTTTGTAAACATTTGACTTAAAATCCGGTATTTTGGTTCTGAACATAATATAAATGTCGGCATTTGCAATGGCGAAATCCCGGAACGCATTTCAATTTTTCGTGGAACTTTTCAAAAGTCAAAGGAAAAAGAATTGTCGGCAACTTTGAATTCCCTGAATGTTCAGTCTATGGCAGGAACAAAAAAAATTGGACTGATCGGTGCAGGTATTATGGGCCGGGGGATAGCAAATAACCTGAAGAAAACAGGTGCGAAATTAAAACTTTTTGCAAGAAATCCGGATAAAATCAGGGATATGGAAGATGAAAACACTCAGGTTGTTGACTGTCCGAAAGATGCAGTAACAGATTCTGATTACACGATTTTCTGTCTGACTGAAGATAAGAACATACGGAGCATTTTTTATTCGGGCGGGGTCCTTGAATCTCTTCAGGGTATATTACTCGATGTCGGCACTACTTCCCCTGAGCTGACAATGGAAATGAATCTTGCCTGTCTGAAGAAAGGAGCGAGGTTTATAGATTCGCCGATGACCGGAAGCAGGACCGCGGCCAGGGACGGGCAGATTCTTTTCATGATGGGCGGATCGGATGCAGATTTTGAAGATTGCAGATTTATCTTTGAAGCCTGCGGAAAGAATGTAGTGCGATGCGGAGAAACAGGTTCCGGGCAGCTTGCCAAAATAACCATCAATATGATCCAGGCGGGAATTCTCCAGATTTACATGGAGGGGTTTATGCTCGCTGTCAAATCGGGAGTGAAGAGGGAAACACTAAACGAAATTCTTTCGCAATCTGCTGCAAAATCCGGGATTTCTGATTTCAAGTTTCCGTTTCTTTTCAGTCATAATTTTGAAACTCACTTTTCATTGAAGAACATGAACAAGGATCTGAATCATGCACTCAGGCTTGCGATGAAGAACCATGCATCCCTTCCGTTGAGTTCTTCCCTGAAAGCAGTTTATGATTCGGGGATGAATAGCGGTTTTGGCGAAGAAGATTTCTGCTCGTTGCTTAAAGTGAACGAAAAATTGAACGCGACGGAACTTTGATATGATTTCTGGTATCAGGGGAAAGCTTGTCAGGCTCGATGTTAATTATCTTTTCATTGAAGCAGATCGCATAACGTATGAAATTTTTATAAGTTTCAAATCCTATCTGGAACTGAAAGAAAAACTGAATTCGGAAATTCATCTACATGTTTATCATTCAATAACCGACAGGATGCAGAAATTATACGGATTTCTGAGCTACAAGGACAGGGAGCTATTCAAGGTCATGAAATCGCTTGATGGGATTGGCGAAATGACGGCTCTTAAAATTTTATCTTTTTTATCGGCCAATGAAATCTACCAGATTGCAGTATCAGATGAAAGGGAAAAACTTGAAAAAATTCCGAAAGTAAAGGGAAAAACCTCTGAAAAAATTATTTTTGAAGTCAAACGGAATCTGAAGAAATTTGAAACATTCCTGAACGAAGGGGATGACTATACACCTTCGAAGGAAGAGAAAAAAGATTTGAGTGTGCTTGCTCTTATGCAGCTTGGGTTCGACGAAAAAACGGCTACAAAGGAAGTTGCCAGGATAATAAAAGAGAAGGGACTTGATGATACTGCAGAAATAATAAAAGAGGCTCTGCGGGGTCTGTGAAAGCTGCCGTAAAATGCCGATGATGCGGTTCCCGAAATTGTAAAGGAAAAGATTGCAAAAATTATAGGGAAATTTATTTTATATTTATGAAAAAAATTGGAATCATTGGAACAGGAGTTGTTGCCCAGTCACTTGCAAAAGGTTTTTTGAAAAATGGGTATGAAATAATCATAGGATCGAGAGACGGAGGAAAAGCCAGGGAACTTGCAGGCACTTTGGGCGGAAATACAACCGGTGGGACTTTCTCTGATGCTGCAAAATCAGGAGAAATACTTGTTTTCTGCGTAAAGGGAAATGTTGCCGAAGAGATACTCCGGCAGTGTGGATTGGAAAATCTCAAGGGCAAAACAGTAATCGATACTACGAATCCGATTGCGGATGCTCCCCCGGTGAACGGGGTACTGCAGTTTTTTACCGGCCCGAATGATTCTCTTCTCGAAAGACTTCAGAAGCTGGCCCCAGAGGCAAATTTTGTAAAATCATTCAGTTGCGTGGGAAATTCATTTATGATTGATCCTAAGTTTCCGGGCGGTAAGCCAAGTATGTTTATTTGCGGGAATTCTGATTCTGCCAAAGAAGAAGTGAACGGGATTCTGAAACAGTTTGGATGGGATGTTGAGAATATGGGAAAAGTAGAAGCTGCAAGAGCCATCGAGCCACTTTGCATTCTCTGGTGTATACCCGGTCTTTCGGGAAACCAATGGACCCACGCGTTCAAGTTACTCAAGATGTGAGTTGTTTCCGGAATAAATTTTGAGTGACAGTGTTATGGGAGTGGCAAAAGCTATTTCCGGCATATATAATCCTTTAATCATTTAACCCAGGAAAGAAAAATAATGAAAATCCACGAGTACCAGGCAAAAGAAATTCTGCGAAAGCACAAAGTAAAAACTCCATCAGGTGTAGTTATAGATAAAAGAGAAGATGGTCCGAAGGCCTACGATGAAGTTTCAAAACTTGGCCCGGTGGTTGTTGTGAAGGCCCAGATCCACGCAGGTGGCCGCGGTAAAGGTGGCGGCGTAAAGGTTACCAAAACCCGTGAAGATGCGTTAGCCGCCATTGATAAAATTCTTGGAATGCAGCTGATCACTCCTCAGACCGGCCCCGAAGGCAAGAAAGTTCTGAAAGTCTACCTCGAGCAGGGGATCAATATTGCAAAGGAATACTATCTGAGCATTCTCCTCGAACGGTCTGTTAAAAAGACAATTTTCATGGTTTCAGCAGAAGGCGGGATGGACATCGAAGAAGTTGCCGCAACGCATCCTGAAAAAATCCTGAAGATTGAAATTGATCCCGGAATCGGAATTCAGCCAAACCAGGCAAGGCAAATTGCTTTCGATCTGGGCTTGCCTGTAGAATCGCATAAATCTGCAGCTGCATTCTTTGCGGCAATTTACGAAGCATATCTTGAAGAAGATTGTTCCATGCTTGAAATCAATCCGCTGATTCTCACTAAAGAAAATGAAATCGTTGCAGGAGATTGTAAAATCACCCTTGATGATAATGCCGATTTCCGTCATGCCGACACAAAATTGTACCGGGACAAAACCGAAGAGGATCCCCTCGAATTGCAGGCCAGTGAATACAATTTGAACTATGTTAAACTGGATGGAAACATCGGATGTATGGTAAATGGGGCAGGGTTGGCTATGGCCACCATGGATATTGTGAAACTGGCAGGGGCTGAACCTGCCAACTTTCTTGACGTTGGTGGTGGTGCAAACGTTAGCACTGTTACAAACGGATTCAAGATTATTCTTAGCGATCCGAATGTAAAAGGAATCTTCGTCAATATTTTTGGCGGGATTGTCCGGTGTGACAGGATAGCACAGGGAATCGTGGAAGCCGCAAAGGCTGTCAACATCAATGTTCCTCTCGTTGTGCGTCTGAAGGGAACCAACGCAGAAGAAGGGAAAAAAATCCTGAGTGAAAGCGGAATCAAACTAATGGTAGCAGATCATGCACGGGAAGGTGCTGATAAAATTGTTGCGGCTATCAAATAAAAGGAATCGATATGTCAGTACTGGTAAATAAAAATACAAGAGTAGTAGTTCAGGGAATAACTGGTAAAGAGGGGTCGTTTCATACAGCCCAGATGATGGAATATGGCACGAAAGTCGTTGCCGGTGTCACTCCTGGTAAGGGTGGGCAAAAAACGGAGCATGGTGTTCCCATTTTCAATACACTCAAAGATGCAATGAAGCAGGAGGGTGCCAATGCTGCCTGCATTTTTGTCCCGCCCCCATTTGCAGCTGATGCCATTTTAGAAGGAGTATTCGCCGAAATTCCTTTGATTGTATGCATAACGGAAGGGATACCTACTCATGATATGCTTCGTGTATGGAGTGTACTTGGGAATTCAAAAAAAACGAGGTTGATCGGGCCAAATTGTCCCGGTCTCACTACGCCTGGAGAATGTAAGATCGGAATCATGCCGGGATTTATCCATGAAATTGGCGGTATTGGTGTCGTCTCCCGTTCTGGAACTTTGACCTAGCATAGGTATCGGTGGGGATCCGATTGTCGGAACAACGCATATTGACGCCTTAAAGCTTTTTAACGAAGACCCGGATACTAAAGGGATCGTTATGATCGGCGAGATTGGCGGAACAAACGAGGAAGAAGCTGCCGAATATGCAAAAAATCATATCAAAAAGCCTATTGTAGGTTTCATTGCAGGCCAGACAGCTCCTCCGGGAAAAAGAATGGGTCATGCGGGTGCAATTATTAGCGGAGGAATGGGAACTGCCACATCTAAAATGAAAGCAATGAAGGAAGCAGGGATTCATGTTTGCCAGTCGATAGCAGATGTCGGATCTACAATGAAAAAAGTATTGGGATAATCGTCAATTTCCCGGTTGGGGCTATTTTGACAGCCCCGACATTTCCGCTTGATTCGTAGACAAGGGAATGAATCCTTGCAGGAGAGCTTCGCTAACCGCGAGAATATGTACCCCTCCGGAGGTCAATATGAGCAAGATCCTCAAATACAACTTACTTTTAATTTCCCTGTCATCGTTTTTGTATGCGGCAGCAACAGAAGACAATAAATTACCTGCAACCGGTCCTGATGAATCAAAACCCTCTACAATAGAAGCGAAAATAGAGAGAGGTCAAAAAATAACCGGGACCCTGACGATGAAAGAAGCAATTATCGCGGCGCTGAAAAATAGCGCTTCGATTAAAAGTGCAGAATATGATGTAACAAAATCAGATTCTACTTTGCTGAAAAGCCAATCCAAATATGCTTGGAGAGCATTGGCCGGAACCGAAGCACAGCAATCAGTTCTTCCGTTCAACCAGGCAAATATATTTACTGGAACCAAGTCTCAAACAAACAAACTGAGTGCCGGGATAGAGAAACAGTTCATTACAGGAACATACTTCAAAATTGAAGCGAGTTCAACACGGTTTGACTCAAATGCATTTGAAAGTGCTGCGACAACTCCGGCTGGCTTCAGTGCTCTGGGAATTCCACCATTATATACCGGTGCAGTAACGCTTACGCTCAGCCAGGATCTTTTAAAAAACGCATTTGGTGTTCAGGATAGAAATATAGAATCAATTCTCGAAAACCAGGCAGCGATGGCTAGAGAGGAAACTGTATTCCGTCTTTCCAGTCTTGTTGTTCAAACACTAGTTGACTATTGGAATTATTCAATAGCAGAAACTTCAATGAAAACTTATGAGAAGCTTCTTGAGAACACGAAAAATGTACGTGATCTCACCGCGAGCAAACAAAGAATCGGTCTTGCCGAAAAATTTGAGATCAACCAATGGAATGCGTTAGTCGCTCAGGCCGAGAATCAGCTTGAAAAAACCAAAGCCGAAAGAGACGAAGCAAAAAGAAAATTTATCCGGACGCTCGGAATTTCATCGGATTCTGAGATTTCCGGTATAACTGATATCCTGGACGATGTTCCATCTGAAATTAATTTTGAAAAAGATCTGGAATATGCCCTGCAACACAGGATAGATTTCAAAAATATACAAAGAAGAAAAAAAATTGCTGAATTGACTCTAAGCAACGCTGAGAATGAAGCACTGCCTTCTGTCAAGGCTACAGGTTCCTATGCGAGCAAAGGCCAGACACTTATTTCTCCTCAGACCAATTTTACGGACAAAGCAGAGGGAGCTGGATCCGGAAAATACCAGGAGTTCACCGGACAGATAAAAGTAACGTATTCAATTGCGGATAAAGGCGTAAAAGCAGGGATCCGGGACGGACATATCATGATACGTCAGGCGGCACTGGCAGAAGAAGATCTGAAAAATGAAGTGAAAGATGATGTCAGATCCAGGATTGATTCCATGATTGCTACAGCGAAGATTCTGAAAAGTGCGGTGCGGACCCAGAAGGAAGCAGAAAACTATTACAGTGGTATTTTATCCAGCTTCCGGAAGGGCAGGTTTACAGCAGTTGCAGTAAAGAATGCTCTTGATACTCTTGTGCAGGATCAGCTGATGCTGACTCAGGCGCGGATCAATTTCAATATAAATGTATTACGCTATGATCTTTCGAAAAATTATTTATTCGAGAAATTTGGAATCGATGTGAATAAAATCATTCCGGATGTCAATTGAAACTGTCTGCGACAAATAAATAGGATAGGAACCGGAAAACGGTTTTAAACCTGGTCTATTGATCCGCAAAAAACTCTACATTCTCATATCAGGAATTCTGATCATATTTCTCGGGGGACTTTATTTGTCCGTTGATCTCCGTTCGACAAGGGAGAAATTCACGGGTTACCTGGAGAAAGAGAAATTTGAAAAGATAATCGGGCTGGTCCGGTCTCTAAAAAATCCATCCGACGAAGAACTGTTCTACGCATCGGTCGCCAGTTCAAGACTTGGAAAAAGAAACAAAGCAAAGGTTGAAGATCCGTTCATTTTAAAAATGCGAAAGGGGAGCTATTTTCATAGCCGGGCCATCCTTGAAAAATTGAAAAATACTGCGAGAATAAATACGGGAGTAGAAAATGCCCGGCTGATGGAGGCTGTGTTTGCGATTGATGCCAGGCCATTTCTCGAAGAATTTTCCGAAATAATTCCGGAGGCACTGAATTACGATCCACCTCCGTTATCCGCCAATGCTAAAAATGATTTTCTCGGGCTGATCCATTTCCTGGCGTCAAAGGAAGAGTCTGGTTTCCGGGGGAGACTCTTTAATTCCAAGGGAATAAATGTGAATGTCAGGTCGGGACCTGGAGTTGAAAATAAAACATTATTTAAAATTCCAAAAGAGGAATTTTTGTTCCTGACCGACAGGGACCAGCGCCAGGAAACGATTTCCGGTCACTCTGGAAACTGGGTGAAGATTTATAGGATTGCTGATAATTCCTCGGGTTGGGTGTTTTCTGCATTTTTGACAGAAACCGCTTATGATTCCCGGTTAGCTGATGAATATTCACTGAAATTTACCGGAAAGAATTCTGAAGAATCCTGGGATTTCGCAAGTTGGGATCCCACTTCAATTCCATCCGGTTTTTCCGGGGAGTATATCCGGACAGAAATGGCGGCAATCGATGGAGAATCCGGATTTGTTATCCATGGAAATTCCGGTGGCCGGGAGAAAAAAATATGTAGAACGCAATCGGGCAGGGCAGCTTCCATCAATTTTTCCTACATGTTTCTTTCGGGAAAAGAAAAAGTGAATTTATTTGAGCTGAATTATCAGGGAGAATCAGGGGCAGTCTCTGCATTCCGTGTTGATGCAGATAGCGAAAGTATCTTTGTAAATGAAAATAGGTATGTTATCGGAAGCGATAGAAAAAAAGAACATTTTACAATCCGGGCATATAAAATGAAATCTGAATCAATACTTGTTAGATTGCTTTCCGGGGAAGAAACGGTTCTGGGAGGGATTGAATCTTACCCGCTGGGTCCGGAAAAAATAAATTTGGATCGTATGCAGTGGGAACTTTGTATTCGCGAGCCGGAAAAGAGATCGAAAAACAATGCAGCTATTTTCGGATTCAAATTTATGGAGTGAAGCCAAGTGAGATTTCTGCCTTATCATTTACTTGGCGGTAAACCAAATATAATAGTCGACGGTTCTCCAAACCAGGATACGATACTTACTCTTTCTCACTGGCCGAAAAATAAAACCCCGGAAATTTTAAAGGCAGATCTTTCCGTCGAGATCGTTTTCAGATATCTTGAAAATTCTGAATTCAGGAAAGATTGCGAAATTGTTTCAAATAATCATTTTGATGAAGATGGTCTTGTTAGCGTATATTCCCTGGTAAATCCAGAACATGCTCTGGAAAACAGGACACTTCTGGAGAATGTCGCAAGAGCCGGAGATTTTACCTGGTGTGAAGACAGGCAGGCTGCCCGCATTGCCTATACGTTATCTGCATTTGCTGATTCAAAAAAGTCTCCGTTCGACCGGAAATTGTTTTCCCTGCCGTACCGGGAAAGTTGTGGTTTATTATATGAATCTGTTCTTAAGGTGTTTCCGGATATAATCGAAAATACCCCGAAATACAATGAGTTCTGGAAAGATCCGGATGAATTGTTCGAAAGGACCGAAAGATTTTTTGACCGGGGAGATATAAAAATAGAAGAGTATCCGGAATTAGGCCTGGCTGTTATTCAAATAAAGGAAAATTTTTTTGGTTCTGATCCGAGAAGCCTGAAAGCCATAATCCGGGATAATCTCAGCCTGATTCCGGTTTACAACAGAACGAAATATTTTCGTATTATTTTTCAGTATGGGAAAAAATTCTTTCTTCTCTACCGGTATGAAAGCTGGGTAGATTTCATTTCTTACCCTCTTTTGCCCCGCCTCGATCTTGGCTTGCTGGCGGAATCTCTGAACAGAATAGAAAAGCCATCCGGAAAATGGAAATTTGAGGGAATCGAGGATATGATCCCGTCCCTGAAGCTGACAAGATGTGAGGAAAGTTCTATTCCATTCGAACTGTTTTTATCGCTTACGGAAGACTTTTTTGTCCAGGCAAAGGGTTAGAGATTCATTGCGTTCCATTTTTTATCTTGACTGAGTAATAGAATAAACGAGACTTTTTAATATGCATAAAAGGATAATAGAATGACTCCGGACGAATTGAAATTAGAAGATTTGGTAAAGGCATTGAAGGTTGTTACAATTCCAAGGGAAGTTCCGGTATTCCTGATTCAATCTGTTCTTGAATTGATCTACAAAATTGAAGTCACAGGTCTTGATTTTATTCCTAAATCCGGCGGGGCAATCATAGTCTGCAATCACACTGACATGCTCGACATTCCAGTCCAGGGGATCTATTCCCCCCGAAAAATTATTTTCCTGGGAAAAGAGGAAATTTTCAGACCACAGGAACAGATCATCAATTATATAAACCAGCCCGGTTCGCCCTTTCTCCAATTTCCTTTGAGCCTGACAAAACCGTATATAGAGGATACTTTAAACTCAATGGGAGAACTTTATGGCAACCAGCTCAAAGAATGGGGAAGTATGCCTGTTGTCAGGAATTTTCATGGTGATGGTGCAAAAGCTGCGGTTGCCTATTACGAAGAACTTGAAAATTACATGATTTCTCTTGCTCAAGCGGGGGAAATCGTATCCATTTATCCGGAAGGAACCAGAACTGAAAGTGGGGTAATGGGCGGATTCAAGGCTATGGCCGCGAAACTTGCCATCCGGGCCCAGGTTCCCATCATTCCTTCGGGAATCAATGGCGCCTGGAAAATGTCCGATCCAAAAGCATTCCTATCAGGGGCTGCATTTAAAACTAAAATTACATACAATATCGGTAACCCGATTTTTCCTGACCAGTTTCCAAAAGGTCCGGACAAAAAAGCAGCCAAGGAACTTACGGAAGAACTGGAGAAGCGGGTCTATTTTCTTTCAACCAACAGGGAAAGACGCGGACAATCGAGACGCTTTACTACAGTTCTATAATGCCTCATTTTTTTTTAAAAGGAAGCCCTACGGAATTTCCGGTTAGTAACAAATAGCCTTGGAAACAAAAATTTATAACCCGAAAAATAAGATCAGGTTTGTAACAGCTGCTTCCTTGTATGATGGTCACGATGTTTCTATAAACATTATCAGACGAATGCTGCAGGCATCAGGAGCTGAGGTTATTCATCTGGGACACAATCGTTCTGTGAAAGAAGTTGTTGCCGCAGCTATCCAGGAAGATGTTCAGGGAATTGCGATCAGCTCCTACCAGGGCGGACACATCGAATATTTCAGATATCTCGTGGATCTTCTACGTGAGAATAATGCATCTTTAGTAAAAGTATTTGGCGGAGGTGGGGGAGTAATTGTAAAAGAAGAAATTGAGGAGCTCGAAAAATATGGCGTGGCAAAAATATTTTCTCCCGAAGATGGTATGCGGCTGGGGTTACAGGGAATCATAAACGAAATGCTTGCGTTATGCGATTTTCCTTTAAATTCCGAAACCCCGGATTTGAATTCTCTTGTTCCGGGCGATTTCAGAAAAATCAGCAGGGCTATTTCTTATTTTGAAAATTCAAAAGCGGAAAATTCAGTCTACCTGAACGGAAAATCCGGCAAATCTGTTGTTGTTGGAATCACAGGTACAGGCGGGGCAGGAAAAAGTTCCCTGACTGACGAACTCATCAGAAGAATCCTTGTTGCCAATCCTGAGAAAAATATAGCGGTAATCTGCATTGATCCGTCGAAAAAAAAATCCGGTGGTGCATTGCTTGGTGACCGGATCAGGATGAATTCTGTTTATAATGAAAAAGTCTATCTTCGTTCGCTGGCCACCCGTGGACAAAAGGGCGGAATTGCCGAAGCCTTGAGTGACACCATACAGGTTGTGAAGCATGCCGGTTTTGATATAATCCTTGTAGAAACTTCGGGAACCGGACAGTCTGATTCCGAAATAGTTGCGTTTTGTGACTTTACCGTTTATGTAATGACATCCGATTTTGGCGCACCAACGCAACTCGAAAAAATCGAACTCCTCGATTATGCAGACATAGTCGCGATCAATAAATTCGACCGGAAGGGATCACTGGATGCACTGCGGGATGTAAAAAAACAATTTCAGAGAAATCACAATTTATTTACCAGCAGCCCCGAGCAGATGCCGGTGTTTGGAACCATTGCGAGTAATTTTAACGATACAGGTGTGAATATTTTCTATGAGAATCTGGTTAATCGGATCAGGGATAAAACCGGGTATAGCCTGAATTCTCTGATTGGAGAGACGGAAAAGCTGGCGACTCAAAATTATCGGACCATAATTCCTTCTGAAAGAACGAATTATCTTTTTGAAATAAGTACATGCATCCGTGATCACTGGAATAGGCTCGAGAAATACAAATCCGCCGCCGAGAAACTGCATGCATTAAAAGTCATATTGCAGTCATCGGAAAATGACCCTGAAATAAAGAAATTTCTCGAAACAGAAATAGCGAAGGCAGATTCAGGGTTGAATGCAGAAGACATTGAATGGCTTGAAAACTGGAACTCTCTAAGGGATTCTTACAAAGAAGAATTCCTGGTTTTCAAGGTCAGGGATAAAGAAATTAAGCAGAAACTCCATTTTGAATCGCTTGCCGGAACGAGGATTCCTCTGGTGAGCCTCCCATCCTTTTCTTCCTATAAAGAACTTCTGAATTATAAATACAAAGAAAATTTGCCGGGACATTTCCCGTTTACCGCGGGTGTTTTTCCCTTCCGGAAATCCGATGAAGCCACAACGCGGATGTTTGCAGGAGAAGGAACTCCCGAAAGAACCAACCGGCGTTTTCATATTCTGTCAGAAGCCGGCAGCGCTGTGCGTCTCTCGACAGCGTTCGATTCGGTGACTCTTTATGGAGAAGATCCTGATTTGAGACAGGACAATTATGGTAAGATTGGAAATTCGGGTGTGTCCGTTCCGACACTGGATGATGCCAAAAAACTTTATTCAGGTTTTGATCTGAGCGCTTCTTCATCTTCCGTATCGATGACGATTAACGGGCCGGCACCGATCATACTTTCATTTTTCTTCAATGCTGCGATAGACGCCGATGTGGAAAAATATATTCGCGAATCCGGGGATCTCGAGAAAGTAAAAGAACAGGTCCGAAAATATTTCGAGAAAGCAGGCGTTGACCAGCCGGTTTATTATGGAAAGCTTCCCGAATCGCACAATGGACTTGGTCTCCTGTTTCTCGGGGTTCCTTCTTCTGAAATCATTGAACCGGAGCAATATGAAAAAATAAAGACTTCCACTCTGAAAAATATTCGTGGAACAGTTCAGGCAGATATTCTGAAAGAAGATCAGGCTCAGAACACATGCATCTTTTCAGCAGAATTTTCTCTCCGGATGATGGGTGATGTACAGGAATATTTTATACAAAAAAGCATCCGGAATTTCTATTCTGTTTCGATTTCAGGATATCACATTGCAGAAGCTGGAGCCAACCCGATCACTCAATTGGCATTCACACTTTCAAATGCGTTCACCTATGTAGAATATTATCTTTCGAGGGGAATGAAAATTGACGATTTTGCTGCCAATTTTTCATT
>JAIOQL010000662.1 GCA_021413405.1 Leptospira sp. | reverse complement strand
TTGGGCATGACACCCAGTGGCGCACCGCTTCCCCGTATCAGCGAATAGGAACCGTCTTTTTTGATCCAGATCTGATCATTATGTCCGGCTGACCCATAATTGATTTCAAGAAGTGCGGGATTATACTGAACAAAAAACAGTGTCACAAACATTCCGGATTGGGAATCTTCATATATTAGATCATTTGCCTGACGGAGAATTTCATCTGGCATCAGGTTCTGGTTTCTTGCGAGTGTACGTATAATAGAAGAACTCATCGCCATAAAAATAGCAGCCGGCAGGCTTTTCCCGGAAACATCTGCAATCAGGAATGAAAACTGACCATCTGAATACTGGAAATAATCATAAAAATCTCCAGAGACTTCTTTTGCCGGCACAGTTTTTATTCCGAGATCATAATTTGATTTTGAAAGCTGAATGGAGGGCAGAATATTATTCTGGATATTCCTGGTAATTTCTATTTCTTTTTCGATGGCCCTTTTTTCAATCATACCGCGGTTAAGTTTGAAGTTTTCGTACCCTTTTATGATCTGGGATGAAATCGTTTGCAAAAAACGGACCTGGGATTCACCAAATCCCCCATCACTGGTTTTCCGCGAAACAATGATGGCTCCAAACGGATTTTTATTTGCCTGGGCCAGAGGAAATATAATGAATGAATCACCAAGATAAACGTCATCGATTCCATTCCGTTTGATGTCTTTGAAATCGTTTACAGAAATTATCTGGTTGCCCGTCATGCTTTCCGCTACCATAGAATTTTGAACCAGATGAATATTGGTAATTTTTTCAGCATCGTCTATAATAGAAATTACAGTGAGTTTATCTTTACTATCGTTTAGGATGCCAATCGATGTTTTCTCGCAGGACAATTCAACAGAAATAATCTGTACAGACCGGATAAGAAGATCGATTTCATCTTTTGATTCGAGAACCGCCTGGCCAAGTTCAAAAAGACTTTCCAGTTCACCGACCTTTTTTTCAAGTTCTACATTTGTTCTCTCCAGGTTTTCGAGCAATCGGGTCTTCTGAATCGCAAGAGCAGCCGCATCCGAAAAACTCAGGAACAGGTCAATATCTGTCGAATTAAAATTGTTCCTGTCTATGGTATTGATCGCTTCCATCACACCGATTACTTCATCATTAACAACAAGAGCAGCCCCGAGTATATTCCTTGTGACAAATGATGTGGCTTTATCTACGCCCTTGAAAACACGCGGATCGTTTTGCGCATCGTTTATGATCATTGGTTTTTTGGTGATTGCAATTGTTCCGGCAATTCCCTGGCCGATGGGGACACGAACTCTGGAGATCTCTTCCTGTTTTTCTCCAGCTACAATGTGAAAATACAGATCTTTCTTTTCTTTGTCTACAAGCAGTATCGAACAGGATTCAGTCCGGAAAACCGATTTCACTGATTCCATAACTGCCGTTAGAAGT
>JAIOQL010000023.1 GCA_021413405.1 Leptospira sp. | reverse complement strand
TCTAATTTTTTCTTTAATTCGGAAGGATCCAGTTGCATCTGCTTATCAATTTCAGCTGATTCGTAAATGAACTTGATAGCATTATCAACTTCTTTGTCTCTTTTGTGATTGATCATCACTTCTTCGAGGGTTTCATCGAGGGCATATCCACAACTGGAACATCCGCCAACATGGTATTTTTGAAAGAGTGCCCGCTTTGCACTCGGATAATGGGTGATTATATCCCCCATACTCATATCTTTTTTAATTTCCGGCCCGGTAACTGTATTCAATGAAAGTCCTCCTGAAGGATACAGAGATTTTAATCAATGTTTAGACGTGCCCGATCGCTGGCAAAGAAAAAAATATAATGATTCCAATTCCAATTTTACCGGAATTAGATGTAAATTTGTGCAAAATTGATCTTTTCGGATTAGATTTAATTTTAAATAAAGTTATTTTATGAATGATAGAGATCAGATAGTATCCTGCCTTGAGTCCAGCCCGATTATTTTACGGAATCTTATCAAATCTGTTCCTGAAAGTATTCTAAAAGTCAAAAGGATCCGCAACAAATGGAGTGCTCACGAACATGCCTGCCATCTTGCTGAAGCTCAGCCAATGATGATTTCGCGGTTCAAACGCTTCAGGGACGAAGAGAATATTACTATCCAGCCATATATTCCCGGTAAGACAACACCTGCAGGTGAATTAATGGAAAAAAATCTTGAGGATTCACTTAACATGTTTGCTACGTTACGCACCCAACTCCTATCACTTATCCGGAATCTTGACTCAAGTATCTGGGTAAAAAAGATTTCTCACCCGGAATACATAGAATATAATCCCTACATTTTTCTCAGGCATATTCTAATGCATGACTATGTTCATATGTATAGAATTGAAGAACTCTGGCTGACAACCGATGAATATCTTCCTATGTAGATTTTATTTACGGTGAAACATTCTTTCAAGATCATCTCGGGTCAGTTTAACAAGGGTTGGGCGTCCGTGGGGACAACGCGAAGGATTTTCGCAATAACTCAGGCGGTTTAGAATTTCTCCAAGAATGTGATCGGAAAGATGATCACCTTTTTTTATTGCTGAACGGCAGGCTACGCATTTTGCCATCAGATCATAAAGCTCCTTTTCATCCGAGGAACTTCTGGAACGGTTCAGGAAATCAATGATTGTTTCCTTTTCTTTTCCCGGATCAAGAAATGAAGGAACAGACCTGACAACGACAGTACCTTCGCCAAGACTGTCTATTTCAATTCCAACCGATCCGAGTTCCGCTGCTCTTTCGAGAATCTCTTCAGCCTCGTCCCGGGAAACATCAATCCTGATTGGAGTAAGGAGAGGCTGCGAACCTGTTTTTTTATCCCTGAGCTTCCGGAGAACTTCTTCATACCGGATTCTTTCGTGTGCCGTGTGCTGATCTATTATATAAAGTCCATCCTCAGCTTCCGCCAGAATGAAAGTTTCAAAAAGCAGTCCAAAATGTTTTTTCGGAACAAATTCCCTTTGCGAAGGAAGAACCTGATCTGTCAATTCCTGGATCCGGACCCCAGGCCCGATATTTTCAAGAGAAAATCCATGTTGCTGCGTTGCCATTCCTGAATCAATCAGAGTGTCTTGAAATACCTGCCGGGATTCTCCGTGCCTCAACGGTGCGTCCTGCGACATTGCGGATCTGGAGGGATAAGAAAGCCTTTTTTTTAATTCCAGAAAACTGACTGGCGTTTTTGACCTGAGTTCCGAGTTCACCAGATGAAGAAAAAAAGCGTTGAAACCCTCTTCATCCAGAAACCTGATCTCTTTTTTGGCAGGATGAACGTTTACATCAATGTGCTTTGGGTCTATTTCAAAAAAAAGGAAGCACCACGGATGAGCTCCCGGTGGAATGAGTTCGTCATAGCATTTCCTGAGCAAAAATGAACTGTATTTAATTTCAATCGGGCGGCCATTCACAAAAATAAATTGCCCGCTCCTGTTTGATTTATAGAAATCAGGGTCACTGATAAACCCGTTTGCTTTCATTCCTTTCATTTCGCCCCCGACTTCGAGCAAATGATCCCTCAGGTTTTCTCCGAAAATTGAAATGATCCTTTCTTTGAGTTCTTCTTTCTGTAAATTGAAAATTTCTTTTCCATTCTGAATATATTTAAAACTGATTCCCGGTTTTGCCATCGCGGTGACCGCGATCCGGTCTTTGATTTTTTTATCTTCTGATTTTTCAGATTTTAAAAATTTCCGGCGAACTGGTGTGTTATAGAAGAGGTCCTCAATTTTAATACTGGTCCCTTTCCGGGCTGAAGTTTTTTTCCTGCCAAATGAAACTCCTTTCTCAGAGAAAATTTCAGTTGCGCTTTTATTTTCAGAAGTTCCTGTTACCAGTGATAACCTGGCTACAGATGCGATAGACGAAAGGGCTTCGCCCCGAAATCCAAAAGTCAAAACCGATTCGATATCTTCAAGATCTCTGATTTTGCTTGTTGCATGCCTTTTCAGAGCTAGTTCGATGTCGTCCTCTTCAATTCCGGAACCGTTATCTGAAACAAGGATTAATTCAAGGCCACCGGATTTTGTTTCTATCTCGATCCTATCTGAACCGGCATCAATGGAATTTTCCAGGATTTCTTTTACTACCGAATGTGCGGACTCGATCACTTCCCCGGCAGCAATTTTATTTATAAGAGAAGCACTGAGCTCCCGGATGATCCCCAAATTTCAGTTACTGCGGCAATGCCTGCAGATCCCGCGAATAGTTATTGAGATTTCTTCAGGTGTAAAGTCAAACTTTTGGAGAAAGTCCGATTCCGGAACAGCCATTGCAGGAACATCGATTACTTCTCCGCAACGGTTGCAAACAAGATGGGAATGATTTTCGAGAAGTGCATCGAAACGGGCAGAATCGCAATCGAGATCCAGTTTCTTTACATACCCGTTTGAAACAAGAAATTCGAGGGAATTGTAGACAGTGGCAAAACTGATTTTTGAATCTTCACTCTTTAGGGAGTCATATTGCAAGAAAAAAAAAACTCTCTATTTTATGGATATTAACAACCAAAGTTTTAAAAATGCATTGAGCCATTTCGCATCTGGCGTCACTGTTATTACATATAGCGATTCCGGTTCGTTCGGCGGACTGACAGTGAGTAGTTTTTCATCTCTATCAATGGAACCACCTTTGATACTTTTCAGCATAAATATGACTTCTCCCGGTCTTGAAAAAATCAGGAATTCCGGAGCTTTTGCCGTAAATATACTCGCTACTGACCAGGAGAATCTCTCTAACCGGTTTTCAAAACCCGGTACAGACAGGAATCAGCTTATTCATGAAAATGGTTTCGCGTTAAGAGAAACCGGATCTCCGTTGCTGAATAATTGCCTCGCCAGCCTTGAATGCCGGACGGAGAACATTTTCGAAGGTGGAGATCATTCAATTGTTGCCGGAAGAGTCATATTTTCTGATTCAAATGACTCATTAAGGCCCCTTCTGTATTACAGAAGAAATTATTACCGTATTTGACCGGGATCGGTGAAAATTTTATCTTTTCTTCGGAAACATGTGAACAAAATGATAAGGTAGATGAGTCAATTATTTGAAGTATAGCTAAACTAGGGACACTTGCAAAAATCAATCTTTCTATTTTTAATTGCTCTACCCGCTTTGTTTTATCCAATCAAGACTGATTTACTTCAGTCAAAATCCAATAAGAATAAACCCGCCCAAAAGGAAACTGCAATGAACCAACCCTTAAACTTTACAATGAATGACATTGATGGAAACAGGAAGGACCTGAAGGACTTCAAAGGTAAAACGGTAATGATCGTAAACGTTGCTTCCAAATGCGGCCTCACCCCGCAGTATAAGGGTCTTCAATCCCTCTATGATAAGTACAAAGACAAGGGGTTTACGATTTTAGGATTTCCCTCGAATGACTTTGCCGGACAGGAACCTGGAACAGAGGCTGAGATTAAACAATTTTGCGAGCTAAACTATAAAGTCAATTTTCCGATATTCGCAAAGGTAAAAGTTGCCGGTGGAGACGGACAGTCTGATCTGTATAAATATCTAACTTCCCAGGAAACCAATCCAGGATTTGACGGAAAGATAGAGTGGAATTTCCAGAAATACCTTGTCGACAAATCCGGAAAAGTTGTGAAAAAATATTCACCAAAAACAACACCGGAAGAAATCGAAAAGGAACTGGAAAGGTATTTATAGATTTTTAATCTATATAATCTTTCAGTTTTTTCGATCTGGTCGGGTGGCGTAATCTCCGGAGTGCCTTTGCCTCGATCTGCCTAATCCTTTCCCGCGTAACTTTGAACTGATATCCGACCTCTTCGAGAGTTTGTGCATATCCATCATCAAGACCAAAGCGCATCCGGATAACTTTCTGTTCCCTTGCAGGCAGAGTGTGCAACACCTGCCGGATCTGTTCTGCGAGAATTGATCCCGCTGCAGAATTCACCGGTGATTCAACTTCCTTGTCTTCTATGAAATCCCCGAGTTCTGAATCTTCCTCCGAACCGACAGGGATCTCAAGAGAGATTGGTTCTCTCGCTACGTTTTTTACTGCCTTGACTTTTTGAACCGGCCAGCCGAGTCTTTCTGCAATTTCTTCGTTGCTTGGATCACGTCCGAATTCCTGGACAAAAAGACGTGCTTCCCGGATCACTTTGTTCACCTGCTCGATCATATGAACAGGAACCCGGATTGTTCTCGCCTGGTCGGATATCGCTCGCGTTATCGCCTGACGTATCCACCAGGTTGCATATGTTGAAAATTTGTAGCCTTTTTTATATTCAAATTTATCGACTGCCTTGATTAGCCCGATGTTTCCTTCCTGGATCAGATCGAAGAAATGCATTCCCCTGTTCGCATAACGTTTCGCAATTGAAACAACGAGACGGAGATTTGCTTTTACAAGTTCTTTTTTCGCCTGGGAGATCTCTCTCTCACCTTTGATGATTTTCTTTTGATCACTTCCCTAACTTCATCGATAGTAACATTCATCATTTTTTCAATTTCATCGAGGTTTTCGTTTTTCTCGATGAACCTGTTGAAGGTTTTGATTTCTTTTACGTCGTGACCGTACCTCGCCTTGATTTTCAGGAAATGCCTGTCAATTTCTTTGATTCTGAAAACCATCGATTTGATTTTCTGGGAAATCTTCTGGATTTCCCGTTGAGAAACTCCGACGAGACGGATAGCTTCATCGATTTTCGCCGATGAAACAGTGATTTTCTCTTTTAATTCTTTATATTTTTTACTGTTCTCTGAATACTTTCTGATCCGGTTCGAACATTCATTGAATATCTTTTCTTCAGCAAAGATTACTTCCATACTCTGGAAAAATAATTTTTCGAGTTTGTCAGCTTCACTCTGGCTGAGTGCATAAAGTTTATCTACCCTGACAAGTTCATATACTTTGATCTTGCGGCTCCTGATCTTCGGCATGAGCTTTGCGAAATTGGCCCGCAGGATGCTGGAGGAAAGAATTGTTTCCTCAATGATTTTTTCACCCTTCTCAATTCTTTTTGCCAGAAAAACTTCCGTTTCACCGGAAATAAGGCTCACCTTTCCGATCTCTTTCAGGTATAACCTGATCGGATCTTCAGATGTTGCACTGATTGAAGGACTTTCTTTCTTTTTCTTTGCCGGTTTCTCTTCTCTCGGAGGAGCCATCGGTTCGATTACTTTTTTTGTATACTCTTCAACTATTTCTATTCCGAGTTCATGGAGCAAAGTGAACACATCATCTATTTTCTCCGAATTCAGAATTTTATCAGGAAGAATTTCATTGATCTCATCATATGAGACCTCGCTATTTGCCTTTCCAATAGCAATGATTTTCTGAACTTCAGGAAGGCTCTGTAAATTTTCCATTTTCTTATTAACCTCTATATCTATGTCGTGGTGAACGATGAATTTCTAATTGAATCATGATGTTTTTCTATTTCAGTCCGATGAAATACAATCTCGGAAATTTTGGCATATTCCTCTTCTTCGGAATATGTTTTTTTCAAAACGAGCTGCTCCATTTCTGCCTGGTGAACAAAAATTTTTTGTTGATGAAAAAGCTGTTCAAAAATATTTCTTTTGTCTTCTATCTCAGAATCTCTATAATCGTCGGATTCAACCATAAAAGGAGCAATCGCATTCCTCGATGATTCCGGTATATCGGAAGCCAGGATTTCTTCGGCTGATATTTCCTCGCCGTTCAAAAATTTGGTATAGATGTAATCCCAAAGAAACGCACTCTCCGAATCCAGAAAATTGATTCTCGATATGTCCCCGGCATCAGAAAATAATTCGTTCTTCAGAATCAGCATTGCGATAATTTTTCTTTCACAACGGATAGCAGAAGCAGGTATTTTTCCGGCACTCTCTTTCTGGCACCTTCTTCCAGATATGATTGCCGGTCAGTGTCCCTGTGCATGCCTTTTACCAGCGCAAATAGATTTTGAACCGCTTTTCTTTTTATGTCCGGTGGGGAAGTTGGGACCGCTCCCTGGATAGATTCACGAATCATAAAATCCGCTGATGAAATTGCATTTTCAAATAGCGGGAGTATTTCCTGTTTTGAAGCTGTTCTGGAAAGGTCGTAAGGATCTGTTCCATTTTCCAGAAGAACCACGGCAGAACTTAAATTTTCCTTAAGGCAAATTTCTGAGGCGCGAAGCGCGGCAGCACGTCCGGCTTTGTCACCATCCAGCATGATTATTAGACGGTCTGCATAGTTCTTTATAGTCCTAACCTGGAATTCCGTAAGGGCAGTCCCAAGTGGAGCAACTACATTTTCGATTTCTTTAGAATGGATACCAATTACATCCATGTATCCTTCTACGAGAATCGCTGTCCGGTTCCTCCGAATGGCCT
>JAIOQL010000669.1 GCA_021413405.1 Leptospira sp. | reverse complement strand
CCGGATTGAATTGTATTCCAGAAATCCTGGAAGGCACTTCTTGGCATGTCCGGGTGGCGAACAACGTTATGCGGCTTCCCAAAGAGTTCATCTTCTGTGAGCCCGGCGATCTCAAGAAAATCCTTGTTTGCATAAATTACTTTTCCTTTTGTATCCGTCACAGACACAAGAGTGGAATTATCGCTCATCATCCTTTCGTTATCTGTAGTAGTAACAGCCATTGCCTTTACTTCGTTCTCCAGGTTTTTAGTTTTTTTCATTTGAAAAATCTCCTTTCTTCAATTTTAATATTATTTTATTTCACTCTCAAAACTTCTTCCGGATTGAGAATAATTACACTTCCGGAGTCTGTCATCGCAATTGATGAAATATATCTTGATTCCATCTCATCAATATTTGCAGGACACGGCTGGAGTTGTGATTTGGAAACAGTGATCACATCATGGATCTCGTCCGCCATGATTGCTACGCGCTGATTTTTTCCCTTCAACCTGATCACAGCATAGGAATTCGTTCTTGTGTCTGATTCAAAATGCAGTAACTTTCTAAGATTTAGAATTGTGACAACATCTCCCCGAAGATTGATTATTCCGGTCACATAGTCTTTCGAATGAGGAATCTTCAGCATTTTACTGTTCTGATCCACTTCGCTGCATTCTTCCAGACTCATTCCAAAAAGTTGAGTGCCGAGATACCATGTAAGAAACTGTAGACTTCCATTTAATCCCTGAGACATTTCAATTTACTCCTATGAGATTTTTGGATTCCTGGTTTTCCAGAAGCGAAATTGCGTCGATTAGTATCGTTGTCTGATTTTCGAGTATCGAATGCCCGACAATGTAATCTCCGCTGATTTTACCAGTTTCAAATCCGGCTAATTCCCCGATAATATTCTTGATCTCCGAAACAATCAGACCGGCTTTATGTCCATTGATGTTGAAAATGAGTGTAAATAGCTCAATTTTCTGAAGGTTCTCCTGAACTTTGTAAAGACGGTTCATATGATAAACCGGAACCAATTCCCCGTTGAGATGAATTGTTTCAGTGCCCATAGTCGTTTCTATCTGATCGCGAATAATTCTCTCAATCCGGGAAACATCCTTTGCATAGACTGCAAAATTTTTCCCATAAACATCGAGTAGTATATATCCGGTAGAATCAGTTGAACGTTTACTCTCCTGTTTTAAATCTGATTCTTCAGTGAAACTAATTTGTAGATTTGCGAATTTTCCTATCCCGGGAACATCGAGAACCGGCATGATCTCACCATTACCCAGAATTGCGGCTCCGGAGAAAAGAGAAAGGCCATTGAAGTATTCTCCGAGAGACTTCACTACTATTTCTTCCGGATTAATTATTTCATCTATCAGCAGGCCATATTTATATTTTTCAGAAGTGACAACTGCAATAAACCCCGATGTTTCTGATTTTTCCTTTTCTATGCCCATAATTTTATTCAATTCAAGAAGCGGGAGCAACTGTCCCCGCAAACTATAAACATATTTTCCTTCCAGATGAGACAGCAAAGCCGGATCCATCAGTATGAGTTCCGCGATGTTCTGTTGTGGAAGCCCATAGATATTTGAATCAGATTTAATCAGAAGACATGTCAGAATCGTGAGGGTTTGCGGAAGAGATGCAGAGATGAAGGTTTCCTTATCCGGAATCGAAGTGACATCAATCGAACCGCCAGCGTTCTTAAAATTGGTTCTCACAACGTCCATTCCAACTCCTCTACCAGAGGAGGATGTTACCGATTCTGCGGTACTGAAACCAGGCAGGAAGATTAGATCAATCAGATCTTCTTTGCTCATCCGTTCCAGTTCTTCTTTCGATTTTATTCCCTTAGATATTGCAGTTCTCTTTATTTTTTCAATATCAAGGCCTTTTCCATCGTCTTTTATCGAAAGAAAAACATTTCCTCCGCGTAGCGAAGCAGATATGTGAAGAGTTCCTTTTTTCTTTTTCCCTTTTTTCTCTCTTTGTTCAGGAGTTTCAATGCCGTGATCAATTGCATTTCTGATCATGTGCATGATCGGATCTGATATTGAATCAATCAGTGTTTTATCCAGCTCAACAGTCCCGCCATCAATGATTAGATTTATTTCCTTGCCGGTTTTATTTTCCAGATCTCTTACGAGCCGGGGAATCTTATTAAAAATAAAACTCAATTCCTGAAGACGGGTTTTCATAACCGATTCCTGAAGACTCGTTACGAGCTGACTTATTTTTTTCCCGATAATATGCAAAGCGGGATCAGGATTTGATTCCAATCGTTGTGTTAGTTGATTTCTTGCAATGGTTGCCTCACCAGCCATGTTGATCAATTTATTCAAAAGAGATATAGGCACTTTGAGGAAAGAATCAGTGTCTTTAATTGTAACCGGAGCCTGAGAGACCTGATCTTGTTTTTCCGGTTCAACGGGAAATCCCGTTCCTGAGTTGACAGTTTCATGTCCATTTCCATTTGTCACTATTCCATTTTGTTTTGATCCGGGAGTATGGACAATTTTACAGGAAATAAATTCCACGCCATTCTTCCGTAACATTTCATCAGGGTCCTCCTGCGTCAGTACGACAAGATAATACAAAGATCTTAAAAGATCTGAAGACTCCCCATTCACAGAATCAATTCTTGGCCATCTCATCAGAAGAACTCCCTGATCGGAAAGATTACGAATTTTTTCTGAAAACCCAATCACATCCGAATTGGTTCCCTTAGCCAGGTCGATTGTCACAAGAGCAAGATTATAATTCAGATCTTTTGCTTTGTTTAAATGTTTCATCGGAAGTCTGAATTTATATTTACCGTTTCCGTTTTGCTTTGCCGAACCATTCGCAACAGATCGTTGTGCTCCGTTCTCCGGTTGGTCAGTTTTTCCTTTTTCTTTATTGGTTTCTATTTTATTCAGTCTTAAAACGAGTTCATCACACTTTGCATTCCTGGTTTCTTCGGGTGTCGACATTAAACCCCTGAGGGAATCAACACTTTCTAAAAACAAATCAATCAGATCAGGTGAAAGATTCAGAGTTTTGTCCCTGACATTATTCAGCACACTTTCAAAGGAATGACTCAGACGGGCAATCAGTGGAGCATCAAGCAATCCTGAATTTCCTTTTATGGTATGAATTGCACGAAAGATCTCATTGACAGGCTCCTCACCGGAATTTTTTTCCAGATCCAGAATGGACCTCTCAGCTCTTTCCAGGAGATCAAGCGATTCATCGATAAAACTCTTAATAATTAATTGAGTATCAATTTTCATAGTCAGTTAACCGTTATGCTTGATTTATACAGATCAAATAGTTTCAGGAATTTTAGAGAATCAATGAATTCAGAATTTAGTTTGAGCTTCATAATAGCCGATTCTGATTTTACCAATGGCCCAAAATCTACGATCTCCAGAAAGACGCACATCGAAAGTCTTTTGATTGCTGATAGATCAAAAATCACTTCCTCCCCTGAAGAAATTTCGGCTTCGTTTAAAAAATTTTTCCGGAGATTATCCCAGTTCAATCGCACGTCGTCATCACTGAGAGAAAAGTAAAGTTTGTTTTTTTGTTTGAAGTAATTCATAATTATTTCCTAAAAGAAAACCAGAAAAATATAATCGCTTTCATTATCTTGTTCTCTTTGTGCAATATTTATACTTTATTAATTCAATTTTTCCAATAAGTGCAGATACCAATTATTTCCGTACCAGTACGGTATGAAACTGCAGCAGTGATGCTATAAATCGAAAAATGAAACCAGGATTCAGAGAATGCCGTTGAATCGAATTCTATAGTCCCTGCACGGAAAGTGAGCAGCAGACATCTGATATTTTTATCATTGAAGTTCTTCGAAATCTAACGTTTTCCCAACTGATTGACTGCCAGTTTCCGGCTTTTTTTACTCCAAACACCCATAAAAAAGGTTTGCTTCCTTTTTCATATCAGGCAAATTTTTTCCAATGAAATGGTGCCTGTTCATTATCCTTACTGTAACCATTTCCAATTGTGATCCAACACAACAGAAAAAACCTCCAAAGGCAATCAATGGCATCCTCGATCTGAGGTCAGTCACGGTATTGAAACAGAACCCGCAAGTCACCACGGAGCAACCTGTTTCCCTGGACACAGCCAAAGAGCACGTGGTGAGCAATGTAGAACCATGGAATTTTGAAAAAGATGGTGTAGTGAAACTGGATGGCGAATGGGAATTCTATTGGAAGGAACTCCTGGCCCATGAAGATTTTCAAAAGGGCCTGTCGAACTCTCTGATCTCAAAAAGCGGAAATATCAATGTACCTGGTAGCTGGAGAGGCTATGAAATAAAAGGATCCGGTTCAAAAAAATCAGAAATTGCAACGGGTGACGGCTATGCAACGTTCCGGTTAAAAGTTTTACTCCCGCAAACAAACGATCTTTCTTTGAAACTAAAATTTTTTGGAACTGCGTACGAACTTTTTATCGACGGCAAAAGTGTAGCAAAGAACGGGATCGTGGGAAAAACCAGGGCAAATTCTGTTCCGGATAACCGGCCCCTTGTGATTCCGATAAAAAATTCACAGAATGAAATTGAGTTAATCCTTCAATGTTCCAATTTCCATGGTCCCGAGGCAGGATTCTGGTATTCAATTATCCTCGGTGAAACAGATCAGGT
>JAIOQL010000668.1 GCA_021413405.1 Leptospira sp. | reverse complement strand
TGGCTCAATTACTTTAGCGCCTGTTTCCGTTTTCGCTCCCGGTACGTTATTCGCCTTTGAGATATCTTCTGCTTTCTTTACCGGCTCCTCTTTTTTCTCCTGATTGAGTAGTGCCGGATCTGAAATAAGCGTAATCTGATTCACATCAACCGTTTTACCGTTTACACGAACGAAAGTTTTTCCATCGGTATCAAAAAATAAAGCTCCTGCAATCCCGACCACGGTCTCACCATTCACAATGTCAGGTCCCGAGACAATTTTCCCGACAAGTGAATAGCTTTGTCTTGATTCCATTTTAGAAATCCCACCGGATATATTCTTCATCTGCTCGAGACTTGAAAACTGGGCCATTTGCGCGATAAAATCCTGATCTTTCACGGGACTTGTGGGATCCTGGTGAGAGAGCTGGGTGATCAGCAGTTTCAAAAAATCATCTTTACCTAACTGACGCGAGGCCGAACGGATCTCGATACCTTTCAGACCACCAGCTTCTTCTTTTTCGAGATTCTCGAAATGCTTTTTAAAATCTACTTTCTTGTCAGAATCAAGATACCTCTGCCGGGAGGCCTCTGAATTCAGATCCCTTGTTGCTGTTATTTCAGGCATATATCCTCACACTTTGATATCAATCAGATTTCTTGAACTGTTTCTTTGCGAAATAAATTCGTCATCAGCCGTTTCTGCGTTTTGTTTTCCGGAAATTGCCCGGTCGTTCTTTTCCATGGATTCCCTGAATTTCTTTTCTGAATCAAGGAAGCCATCGGCAAAACTTTCCTGCCGGACTTCTACCTGAAGAATTTCCAGATTCAATCCTGCGGCTTTCAGTTCATTTTTCAGCAGATTTAAATCGGACATGATCAGGTTTTTTATCGTTTCCGATTCAACAAAAATTTTCCCTTCAATAGTATCTTTCAATACACTGATATTCAGCGTCAGTTTTCCCAGTTCTTTCGGGTTAAGGGATATTTGTGCAGTACTCTTCCCGTTTTCGACAATGTTTAATTTTGCATGCCGCACAAGTTCATTCAATGAATTCTTAAACTGCTCACGGTTAAATTCCATTGCTATTTTTTCAGGGCCGCTATGCCGGATTTTTTCTTTCATATTAGCCAAAGAAAATTCTCCGGCGATTCCACTTCTGCTCTTGTCAGAAGAACGGCTATCTTTATCTGCAAATCCGGAATCATTTCCGTTTTTCATTTCTTTTACAGTATCCGAAGTCTCCCTGCGAACTCTCTCGAAATTGAAATGTTCTATGTCTTTTTCTTTTCTGATTTGCCATTTGTTTTTATCAAGGAATGATACATCAATCAATTCGTCCGGCTCAGTTTCACTGAGAACGACACCTGCTTCTTCAACAAATACTTTTTCACCGGTTTCGAATTCGGCTGGTGGTTCATTGTTCCCGGAAAAAGCAGTTGCTTGCGGCACATCGCTGGCCGGTTCTTTTCCGGCAAGACTTACGGGATTATCCGCATTCGCTCCTGTTTCCTGAATCAAAACGGTTTCTATTCCTTTCAGTTTTACATCTCGATCTCCGGTCAAAGCCTCTGGAGTGATTGTTGTTGAAGTGCTCTCCAAC
>JAIOQL010000022.1 GCA_021413405.1 Leptospira sp. | reverse complement strand
CTGAATCCGATTTTCCCGGACGATGATTCCATGTGTCCGTTAACTTTATTGAATGGAGTTACACCATGGTATTTAATCGGATCATTCTCAGCAGGAGAATAACCTTTTCCTTTCTGGGTAAGAACATGCAAAAGAACAGGTCCTTCGAGTCCTTTTATTTTATTCAGCATATCGACCAGACTGTTTACGTTGTGCCCGTCAACAGGCCCGATATAACTGAATCCTAAATCTTCAAACAATGCACCGGGCATTAGTACATCTTTGAAACCTTTCATCATTCTCTTGAAAAAACTCTCCATGGCGGGACCAATGATGGGGAGCCATTTGAGGATAGTATAAAGCATTTTCTTATAATAGTTATAGAAATGAGAACTGATTATATTATTGAGATATTTTGAAATTGAACCAACGTTCTTGGAAATGGACATGTCGTTATCGTTTAGAATAACGAGACAATCAGGTTTTATATGCCCTCCATGATTCAATGCTTCCAGGGCCATACCGGTTGCGATCGATGCATCTCCAATAACTGCTACACATTTATATTTTTTACCGAGAAGATCTCTTGCTGCCGCTTCACCCAGAACCTGTGAAATAGATGTTCCCGCATGACCGGTGTTATAAAGATCGAAGACAGATTCTTCGCGCTTGGGAAATCCGGAGATTCCTCCAAATTTGCGGACTGTTTTCAACAATTCACGCCTGCCTGTCAGAATTTTATGAGGATATGTCTGGTGACCGACATCCCAGATCAGTCTGTCAACGGGAGTCTGGAATACGTAGTGCAATGCTACTGTTAGCTCAACAACACCAAGATTGCTGGCGAAATGACCGCCAATACCTGAAAGAGTATCTATTATATATTCCCTGATCTCCCGGCATACTTCAGGGAGTTCAGATTCCGGGATTTTCCTGAGATCCTCCGGGAAGTTTATCTTCTCAAGATAATTGTACCCGCTCATTTACTGCTTTTTCAAGTGATAGCCAGAGGCTTCCTTAATCTCTCCATATCAGCATCATTGATGAGTCCTATAAGTTCATAAATACGCACTGGTTGCGTCTTACCTTTCACCTGAACAAGATCCAGTTCCCTGGAGTATACCCTGTCTTTCACGCGCTCATAAACATATTCAGAAATAATAATATTAGTTCCATAAGTCTTGTTTGAACCCTCTAGACGCGATCCGAGATTAATTGTGTCGCCCATATTGGTCCATTCTTTCTTGAATGCACTTCCCATAAGACCGACTACGGCAGGTCCGCTATTGAGGCCAATCCCGATATCAATTACAGGTACTTTCCTCTCCCGCCACTGATCCTGAAGAACGGCAAGTTGCTGCATTTGAGAAAGTGCTGCGATACAGGCATAGTATGCATGATCTTCCAATGGAAACGGCGCACCCCAGTAGGCCATTATAGCATCACCCATATACTTATCAATTGCACCCTTGTAATTCATGATGATATTCGACATTTCAGTCAGATATTCATTGAGAAGTTTTACCAATTCTTCCGGGCCCAAAGCTTCCGAAATAGTTGTGAAGCCCCTGATATCTGAAAAGAAAATTGTGATGTCTCTCTTTTCTCCTCCCAGCTTCAGATTTTCAGGATGAGCCAGAAGAAAATCCACTACATCGGTCGAAACGAAATTCGAGAAAGTGCTTCGTATATATTTTACGTTCGCTTCTTCTGTTAGTATTTTGAACCCGATGATGCCTACAAAAATCACCAGTTGTTCAATCAGTACAGTAGGGAAAATATTTATCAGATTGAATTGTGAAAAATTTATCAGAGTGATAGCAGTGTAAAAAATCGCGATGACTATGATCATTATGAATCCAAGCCAGGTTCGTATTCTTGGCTGAACAAAACCTATAAGAATCCCGATGGCAACATAAATGAGAAGATCAATCCAATTTGGCAGGGAATGCAGAAAGTCCTGGTTAAGGATTGTGTTGATTGCATGGGCATGGTGTTCTATTCCCGAGATTTCACCAAAAGGAGAAAGATGTGAATCTTTCGATGCTCCTCTTCCTGTGGCATAATACATAGCAATGAGAAATACCGTATTGTTGAATTGCCCTACAGTTTCTGCATTCCATTCCGTCGATGCTTCGAAAATTTCGTGCGCCCGGTAAGAATATCTTCCTCCGACAAAATTGATCTCCATTTGACCTTCGTAATCTATCGGAATTTCAATTTCACGTTTCTCATTTGGTGTATGCATTACATCGAGACTTTCCAGCCTTGGCGGGCTGAGTTTCAGATTCATACGGGAGATTTGCCTTTTGGGAATATTTTTAATTTTAACATATTTCCCCATTACAACTTCCGTATCTTTGGATACATCCACTCCAAAATATCTGCAAACAATCATCAAGTCGATTGATGGGTAATATTCCGGGGGATTATTGAGTCCGTGCGGGAAAATTTTCGCAACAAGAGGCATTTTCCTGTTCATTCCTGTATCATCTTTTTTGATATTAGCAAAACCCAGACCTGCGGCGTTTTCTGCAATTTGTTCAATTGGTGGCACTGCGAATTTAACCCATGATACTCCTACATTGTCGGGATCAGTTACATTTTCCAGTTTATAACGGTTCAGAATGCGCAACCTTTCGTCGAGATTCAAAACTAATTCTTTTGACTTTGCACTGGTTTCCATCGGATAATCGAAGAGCACACTCCTGTTTTGTGAAAGAGCATTCTTCATGACATCCATCTGACCTGCTTTGTAATCCACGAAGAAAATATCAAACATCAGAACGTTATTTTCAGTATCTTTGAAGTTTTTAATAATATTCGCGTAATATTGCCACGGAAGCGGCCAGGTTCCCTGTAGTTTCTCCAGTGAATTGTTTGTAATTCCGATTATCTGGATATCTTTTCTCGCTCTTTCTGGAGGGGTAAATTTTTCGTATTCTATTTTCCCCTCTTCGGTTTCTTTTTCACTCACCGCTGCGCCGGGATTCAGGAGGGTGAATCTCCAGGAAATAGAACTTTCTTCGAGACCTGTCAGAGGTGTGAAAATGTTTGCGAGAGTAAATATCAGGATCGCGACAAGGTAGCCAATCAGGATACTACCGGTGTACTGTTTATTCGCGGAGACTTTTTCAAGGAATTTATAGACATGAAAGGCAGCAGAAAAAATAAGCAAGGCTCCCACAGAAAGAATAACCAGGAAACTCTCCGATTGTGATGCAACTGCAGAGTAGGAAACAATGATTGTGCCAATCAGTGTAACTGATAGTGCAATAATGTCGATTATAGATATTTTACTTTTCTTTTCTGCCATAGAAATACTCCGGAACCGTTTTTATTTTAATGTACTGCTCAAGACCTATCCCAATATCCGGCCTTGTGGGAAGGTTTCAACCATATTCTCAAAAAAAAAA
>JAIOQL010000021.1 GCA_021413405.1 Leptospira sp. | reverse complement strand
GAACCTTTGAAATCAAACCTGTTTGTGATTTCTGTCAGTGCCTGGGTGACAGCATTGACCAGTTCTGATTTCTCAACTTTGGAAGTTATATCAAATGATGGATCAGCCATACTATTCTCCTAAATTCTTTCTAATAAGATTTTCAACGGCACGGAGTGCGTCTTCAGTTCTACCGGGATCTTTGCCACCACCCTGTGCCATGTCCGGTTTTCCGCCACCTCTTCCATTTGTCATTTCACAGGCAGTCCGCATTAGATCCCCGCAATGAACTCCGGCCTCCACCGCAGATTTTGTAGCCATGAAAAGAAATGCAACTGAATCACCGGATTCAATTGCAAACAAAACGAGAGTTTTTCTGTTTTTTCCTTTCAGTTTATCACCTATTCCACGAAGTGCTTCCATATTGCTATCTTTGAAATTCTTCCTGACAATAGTAATTCCGCCAATTTCCATTGCAGATTTCAGCAATTCATCTATAGAACCGACCGAAGATTCAAGATCATGCAGCTCAATTTTTTTCCTGTCTTTGATCAACTTTGAATTTTTTTCCTCAAATGAAATTTCGATTTCTTCTTTCAGTTTTCTTAGATTATCAACTGCGGTAGAGCCCTTCGACGAGAACATTCCATCAATTTCTTCAGGTACGGGAATTTTAATCGCTATCAATTTGGAAGAATCTCCAGGATAAACATCCTTTGCTTTTAAGTTAAAATCCTGAACCTTTTTTGAAAGATTCTGAAAAATTAACTGAAAATAATCGCGCACCGGAGGACCGCAAATTGCTTCGATGCGTCTGTTTCCGGCTCCGGGGCTTGATTCCTTGATAATCGAAAAATACCGGATATCCGAGGTGTTTCCTACATGGCATCCGCCACAAAATTCGGTTGAATAATCACCCATTCCTACGACACGAACAACTTCCCCATATTTTTCATCAAACATGGAAACCGCTTTCGTTTTTCTTGCTTCAGCGATTGGCATAACTTCAGTTTTGACAGTGACTTCATTCTGAATTGCGAGATTCACTTTTTTCTCAATCTCTGAGATCTGCAAATTAGTTAGCGGTTCCGGATGCGAAAAATCAAACCGTAAATGATCCGGTGCAACTAGAGATGCTTTTTGGGAAACATGCAATCCTAGGATACTCCGCAAGGCCCCATTCAGAAGGTGAGTCCCGGAATGATGATATGTCAGTAATTCTCTTCTGTTCAGATCAATTTCACATTGGACGGGAGAACTCCCGGAAAAAGTTCCTTTGAGAACAACGCCAATATGAAGATAAACATCATTTTCCTTCTGGGTATCCGTTACCTGAAAAATCCCGTTTTCATTTTTTATGAATCCAGTATCTCCCAGTTGTCCACCTGCTTCCGCATAAAACGGAGTTGAGTCAAGGATCAGGACACCGGATTCTCCGGTGGACAATTGTGAGACCTGTTTCATATCTTTAAACAAAAATAGAATGTTGGCCTCCGAAATATTTTCGGTAAACCCCAGGAACCTGGTTTGCTTTAATAAAGCTTTATCTGTTCCAGTCAGTATCGTTACATTTTTCCCCTTCCAGCTTTCACGGGAAAGAGAACGGTCCTTATCCAGTTCGATTTCAAAATTTTTCCGGTCAAATTCGATACCAGAATCCTTCAGGATCTCTTCAGTCATCTCTGGAGGAAATCCGTATGTTCCGTAAAGCCGGAAGGAATCTTTGCCACTGAAAATTTTTCGCCCGGATTTTGTATAATCTTCTACCAGGGAGGATAGCTGATTTAATCCCAGTTCAAGCGTATTCCAGAATAAAGTTTCTTCTCCGTGAAGAATTCTTTCAACTTCCTTTTGCCGGAGACCCAATTCAGGATATTCTTCTTTGTAAATATT
>JAIOQL010000578.1 GCA_021413405.1 Leptospira sp. | reverse complement strand
ATAATTTGTTTCCAAAATATTCTTTTACAACTATTTGTCGACGGATAATTGAAAAATGCCGGGGGACAAAGACAAGGCTCCGCCCGATGCTTACAGAAAGATTTGGGATCAAATTCACCCGTTTTTGCCATCCGGATTATGGAAACAGGAAAAAATTTTCTATGAAAGTTATTTGATCTGGGAAAGTATATCCGAATAGTAGCTATTGGGACCTGTCTCAAATGAAACAAAGAGCTTGCAGATAAAAAAGTAATCTGGTTTGCAAAATTTAGTTTCGGGACGGTATATAAATTCCTGAAATAACAGTAGAATTGAATATGGCTACAAAGAAAAAAATTAAAAATGCAGTTAAAAGCAGCCGGATCCGTTCACGAAAAAGTATCAAATCTGAACCGTCAGGCGATTCATCTGTATCACACACCAAAGAATTTGAAAACTATATTCCCGACAAAAAACGGGAGGAGAAAAGTATGACTTCATCCGATCAAAATAATTACGCAGGCACGAAAACTTCAAGATGGACAATCCGTTTCAAGATGATGGTCATTATCTCATCCATCATCGTTTTAGCTCTAACCTTCATTATTTATCTCGCTACTTTCTTCTTCAAATCAGACAACGAAGTACGGATCAAAGAAAATAATATCAAACTGACTGATGTAATTGGACAAAAAGTCTCTACAGAAATATCAGCCCTGTCCCAGAATCTGAAAGTAATCGCAACTACATTAAGGCAAAACCCGCGATCGCGTGCGTCTCTTCAGAAAATTATTTTTGAAAACGACAAGAACATTATTTTCCTCGGGGTATTCTCAGATTCCGGAGACTCGCTTTCCTCTTCTCTAAAACTCTACAACAATTCTTTTTTATCTGAGAATAGTATTAATGGAGATGATCTCGAAGAGGTGACCCGGTCAAATGCGGGAGTTTTCAGAAAATCGTTTTCCGGTTCAACAGTCATTCATAACGTTAGTCCGGGATTCAAGATTCCGATTCTCGGTGTTTCGGTTCCGTTCACCAGTGATGAGGGACAAAAAACAATAATTATAACATATATTAAGCTGGATC
>JAIOQL010000577.1 GCA_021413405.1 Leptospira sp. | reverse complement strand
CTTTATTAGAATATAATACATACCCGGAGAACGGATGATCGAATAATTCAGATAATTGCATTGTAGAACCCCTCCAAAAAATCACTTGCCTAATATGGTATTTTGGGAGTTGTACTTTATGAATCAAGCATAATTTTATATTCTACTTTACTTTTATATGGGATTGCGGCTTATTGCAAATATGGAACATAATACGCCCAGTGAAGTATTTCACCACATAACGGACGCTACTCGTCTGAAGTTGGCAAGAATCCCATTTCAGGCCATTGAGACACTGAAGAAAATCAACGCAGGCCATCTTTTATTTAGTACAGACGGTGGGCAATCCCTGAAACCATACCTGCGTAGAATTGCAGCCGACTTTCAATTATATCTTTTATCCTTAGACGAGCCGGGCGTCTTTCAGGCAAGGTTCATTAAGAATAAGCGGGGTGGGCATTGCTACGTAGAATTGAATTTTCAAAACTTCCTGTTGACAACGAGCTATGTTCGGAACTTGAATCAGTTACCTAGAAGAGCTCTGTACAGGCAGCGATTAATTGAAGCAAATCCGATGCTACCTTTTTCGGATTTAATTGAAGTGAAACAGCTTGATTCCATCTATGTAATGCTTACTTATGGTGAAACAGATTTGATTATTGATTTTGTGAATCTGAAGTTCCCGCTTCGGGAAGGTGGTCATCAGACATTTGATTTAATGTCTTCCGTCTCTTTGGACGAAGTAGAGAATAGGCCATCAGAAGAATATACAGATAAAGAGATTCAATTGCGTTTGAAAGATTTTACACAAAAAATTCAGAAAGCAGAATGAAAGAGAAAATTTTAGGTTTTCGCTTGAAGGAAGCGAGGGACCTGAGAAATTTTACGCTTTCTCAAGTGGCCGACAGGCTTGGAGTTACAAAGCAGGCAATTTCTAATTACGAATCCGGGCAATCGCAACCTTCCTCAGAAAACGTCATTAAACTAATAAATTTTTTCGGACTCCCTATCCATTTTTTTTCGAAAGAGAAAATCATTTCCGGGGACGAGATAGGAGTTGTTCAATTCAGGAAACTTGCTTCTGCAACTAGGGCTTCTCGTGAGCAAGGCCGCATCAAGGCTATTTGGTTATCTGAAATAGTCCAGTATCTAAAAAAATATGTAGAATTTCCAAAACTGTCCCTTCCTGAAATCAATGTCGATGAAAACCTGCATCATCTGACTGACAAGATGATCGAAGAAGCCGCCAGGGATGCCAGAAAATTCTGGAATTTGGGATTAGGTCCAATAAGTAACGTTGTCAATCTTTTGGAAAGCTCTGGTATTATTGTATCGAGATTTAAATTAAATGAAACCCTTGATGCATTTTCCGTTTCAATTAACAAGGATGATTATATTATTCTCGGAGACTCAGAATATAGTGCGCGCTCTAGATTAAACGCCGGGCATGAATTGGGACATTTGTTGCTTCATCCGTATGCTAAAGAAGATGATATCAGGGATACTAAAACTCATAAAATAATGGAAAAGCAAGCATTCAGATTTGCTGGAGCTTTTTTGCTGCCGGCAGAATCTTTTAGCAAAGAATTCTTAAGTTTGAATATGGAATTTCTGACACAATTAAAAGCAAGATGGAAGGTTTCTATTCAAGCAATGGTTTATCGAGCAGGTGATTTAGGATTAATTTCGGAAGCAAGTAAAGCAAATTTTTTTAGAATGTATCCTGGATCCAGAAAAAAAGAGCCTCTTGATGATAGTTTGCCATTAGAGAAACCTACACTCCTTAAGAGGAGTGTAGAATTACTCGTTAATGAAGGTGAGATCCGTTCAGAAGATCTTCGGGACGAATTTGCATATGATATTGAAACATTATCTGAACTTCTTGGAATTGAAAAAAATTTCTTTTCAAGCAGCGATTCAAAAGTGATTAACATAGCGTTGCGTCGGGGTTGAAAGATCGGTCATCTGCGATACAGTTTACGTTTTACCCATATTATAACGATCGATTTTTTTAGCCCTGGTGCGAAATTCCTGTTCGCACCAGGAGGTTATTCGCCTGCGGCGGGCTTTTTCTGGGTGCAGTAGCCCCCAAACCCCCTTCTTATTTTTAATTTAACAAAAAGTTCTTTCAAAATTTCCTGACCGATCATGTAAATCTCTTGAATTATATAAAAATAAATAAAGTCTGAAAGAATGAAAGTTAAACTGACATCTGTGTTCTTTGATTATACGCTCGGATTTCTTTTCCTGACAATTTTTCCATTTTCAGTCTATACCAGTCTTTACTATCCAAACGTAATTCTGGAACAGGGACTTTCTCACAGGATATTTTATTTTCATGTTTCGGTGGCCTGGGTTGCCCTTTATGGACCTGTCCTTTCCGCATTTTTCGCAATACTCTACATAGCCAGGAAGAATGAGTTTTGGGACACGCTCAGCTACACATCTTCAAAAATTTCTCTTTTGTTCGCAATCGGAGTGCTTTTTTCCGGACCGATCTGGGCCAAAAGTGCCTGGGGAGTTCCGTGGGACTGGAGTGATGCGAGACTCCAGTCTTTCTTTGTCCTCGTAGTGAGCCTGTTCTCCTATTTTATATTCCGGAACCTCGTTACAAATCCGGTAAATAAACCATTGTTTTCTTCCTACCTCAGCATTCTTTGTGCACTCAATGCAGTCATCACATGGGGAGCAATCCGGTGGATCGAAAACCCCGGAAACCATCCCGGTTCGGTTCTTGGAAAAGGGGGAATGGATCAGGACATGAGGTTTGCGTTCTGGATGAATATCATTGCCTATCATCTTCTCTTCCTGATGCTATTTCGCCTAACGTACAGATTTGAAAAGCTGAAAATCGCCTATGATTATTTGCGCGATTCGGCAGGGGAATGAAAATGAAACTCATGCCGGACTACACCGGAAAAGTGAGAGATGTGTATGACCTCGGCGACAAACTGATCCTGTGTTCCAGCGACAGGGTTTCTGCATTCGATGTTGTTTTCAGTGAATGCATTCCGGGGAAAGGGAAGATCCTCAATTCCGTTTCTGCCCTGTGGTTTGAATATTTCCACGGTATCAAAAATCACCTGATCGAAACTGATGCAAGGAAATTTCCTCCTCCATTCTGCGATGATGATTATTTTCCAGGCAGATCTGTTCTGGTAAAAAAATGCAAACGGATAGATTATGAATGCGTTGTTCGCGGGTATCTTTCCGGCTCAGCCTTTAAGGAATATAAAAAAACCGGCCAGATTGCCTTTGCCGACATACGGACAGGCTACAGGGAATCCGAAAAACTGGATGAACCTCTGTTTACCCCTGCGACCAAGAATGATATCGGACATGATGAAAATGTAAGCGAGAAAACAATGAAAGACAATTTGGGAGATTCTGTTTTCTCTTTCCTCAAGGAAACCTCGCTTAAAATCTATTCAGAGGCAGCTTCAAAACTTTCTGAAAAGGGAGTCATCCTTTGCGACACAAAATTTGAATTTGGATTTCTGGGGGATGAAATCCTCCTGATTGATGAACTGCTGACTCCTGACTCATCCAGATACTGGGATAAGGAAACATATTCGGTCGGGATATCTCCGCCAAGTTATGACAAGCAGATACTCAGGGACTATCTTGAAAAAACCGGTTGGGACAAAAATCCTCCCCCGCCAAATCTTCCGCAGGATCTAATAAATGAATTGTCACTCAAATATAACAAATTAGAAGGTATAGTCAGATCATGTTTATCGGAAAAATAAATATCACGTTAAAAGAATCGGTTCTCGATCCGCAGGGGAACACTGTAAAAAAAGTTCTGAATGAGATGGGCGAATCTGCTGTAAGCGACGTCCGGATCGGAAAGTATATCGAATTGAAATTGAATTCGAAGAACATTGAAACAGCCAGGGCGGACGTTAGCCGCCTTTGCGAAAAGCTCCTGGTCAACGGTATCATCGAAACCTATACATCTGAAGTGTTGCCTGTTTGAAAACTGCGGTAATTACATTTCCCGGTTCAAACTGCGATCGGGACATCGGGAATGTGCTCACGAAATTCTATAATCACAAAGTAAGTTTTATCTGGCACAGGGATCATTTTCAGAATGAGTTCGATCTTGTCGTTTTGCCGGGGGGCTTTTCCTATGGAGACTACCTGAGATGCGGGGCAATGGCGAGATTTTCTCCGGCGATGGAATCACTGCGTGACCACATAAACTCAGAAAAGCTGGTTCTCGGAATCTGCAACGGGTTTCAGATATTAACTGAAACAGGTCTTCTTCCCGGCGCCCTAACGCGGAACAAATCCCTGAAACATATCTGTAAAACGATTACTTTGAAAAAAGGAAATGAATCAAA
>JAIOQL010000576.1 GCA_021413405.1 Leptospira sp. | reverse complement strand
AAAAACGTCTCGAAGAAGAAATGAACCTTCCGGTTTATGATGCAGAGGTTCTGACGGCGGAGAGAGAAATCGCAGATTATTTTGAAGAAACTCTGAAGCATTCCGGAGATGCAAAGAGAAGTTCCAACTGGGTCAAGGATGAAGTTCTTGGAATTGTTAACAAAGAAAACATTGACATAGAGAAATTTCCCGTTGATCCGGCGAGATTGGGGAAGTTGATAAAACTGATTTCTTCCGGAAAGATTTCCGGGAAAATTGCAAAGACAATTTTTGAAAAAATGCTCAGTTCAAAAAGTGAGCCGGAAGAGATAATGGATAAAGAAAATCTCGGTGTAGTTACAGATAACCAGGAAATTGAAAAGATTGTTTCAAAGGTCCTGTCTGAAAATGCAGAAGCTATTGAATCGTACAAAAAAGGGAAGGAAAGAGCGCTTGGATCTCTTGTAGGTGCAGTAATGAAAGAAACTAAAGGTAAAGCGGATCCGGGACTCGTAAATAAACTTCTCCTTGAAAAACTCGGACCAGTTCCCGGCAAAAATTAATTTTCAATTTTCGTACCAGATTTGTTTGATTCTGTCATGGTAAGCGGATAAAATTTTCGCAAATTTGTTTTTTTTGACCATTGACCCTGCCGGTTTGATTTTTAATTATGTCCCTAATGTCCCAAGACTTCACGCATCTTCACCTCCATACGACATTTTCGATGCTCGATGGGGCGATTCGCATTCCCGAGCTAATGAAACATGTAAAAAGCCAGGGGATGAATTCTGTAGCAATAACAGATCACGGCAATATGTTCGGAGTGATCGAGTTTTACAAAGAAGCAATCAAACAGAATGTTAAGCCGATTATCGGGTGCGAATTTTATATTTCTCCAAACCGTTCTGAAGAAAAAGAAATGGAAAGCATTCCTGATGGAAATGCCTACCACCTGATCCTTCTCGCCAAGAATGCAACCGGGTATAAAAATCTTATCAAGCTTGCAAGCCGTTCCTACACAGAAGGATTTTATAAAAAAGCAAGGATTGACTACGAAATTCTTTCGCAGAATAACGAAGGCATCGTTTGTTTGTCCTCCTGTCTCGCAGGAGAAATGCCAAGGAAGGTTGCCG
>JAIOQL010000575.1 GCA_021413405.1 Leptospira sp. | reverse complement strand
GGGTGGTCATCTTGGCAGAAAAAGTGATGGTCCCCCCGGTGTTCTTAGCTTAGCAAAAGGATTGTATCAGCTATATTCCATTTCCATTGTGTGGAAACTCTTAACTTATGGGTAACGAGTAGCCGAAGCGGGGCGGGGTTTGCTCAAATAGTAGGAGTTTAACAGTAATTCTCAATTTCATTAAAAACAGAAAAAATCAGCCTTCGCTAACATTGATCAAACCTGAGGCAAAAAAAAGCCCGAATTTGCATTCGGGCTTCAGAGTCGCACGGCGATTTATAAAAAATATAAATCCTGTTTTATTATCGTAAGTTTCTAATTTTCGCTTAGCATTAATTCACTGAATTTGTGCTGCGGGAAAATTAATCCTGCAGCACAAATCAGATTATGTTACCAATTCTTACTTCAGAAGCTGCAGAACTGTTTGCGGTTTCATGTTTGCCTGCGCAAGCATCGCCGTTGCCGCCTGGGTCAGAATCTGGTATCTGGTAAAGCTAGTCATTTGCTCTGCCATATCAGTATCTCTGATCCGTGATTCAGCAGCCTGTATGTTTTCATATGCATTCATAAGACCTTTCGCAGCATGCTCCAACCTGTTGTAGTATGCTCCAAGATCCGCTCTTTGCTTTGAAATCATCCGGAGTGCGTCATCTGCCAGCCCGATCACTGAATTCGCTTTTCCCGCTGTAGACAAAGAGATAAACGTCAACACTGTCGGGTTTCTCAGACCAAGAGCAGCAGTATTCATCGTTTCGATGTATACTCTTTCTCTCTGGTGCATATTCGCTCCCATGTGGAACCACATACTTGCAGTAGGATTGAGTCTTGCAAACGCACCGGTCAAAAGCTTCATTTTATTGAACTCAGCCTGGGAAGCAATACGATCAATCTCATCGATCAGCTGTGAAACTTCCACTTGTATCTGTTGTCTGTCTTCTTCAGTATAAATACCGTTGGAAGCCTGGACGGCAAGCACACGCACCCTTTGAACTATTTCATGAGTCTCTTGCAGATACCCTTCCGTAGTCTGAATCAGGGACATACCATCCTCTGTATTCATCTCAGCACGTCTTAGCCCGTTTACCTGTGTTCTCATTTTCTCAGAAACGGCGAGTCCGGAGGCATCATCCCCTGCTCTGTTGATTCTCATTCCTGAGGAGAGTTTTTCGATATCCTTGCTCAACATCTCATTATTGAACTTCAAAGTTCTGTGAGCAAAGATGGCGCTAATATTGTGATTTATAATCATTCGGTTCCTCCTTGAATCCGCCCCGTTACCGGGATAATGAATATTATCGTGAAGGCCTTCCTTGACCTTCCCATACTTGAATCGGTGGAAGTGCAAAAACCAATCATACTTTTTTTACAATCTCGCGAGATAAATTTATAGAACATTATTTGATTAATATGTCGCGAAATAATATGATTAACGTATCTTATTAAAGGATTATGCCGCGATTTATATGGCATTTTTATAATTGACCACTAACACAATTTACTGCAGAGACTCATAGGTAATCTGAACCTCCGAACCGTCGACAATGCGCAATTCCCCAGGGTCATCCAAAGTGTAATGAAGGATCTAATTTTAGGTAGATTTTTCTGAATTTGTTCTTACGGAGAAGATTCTATGTTCAGGATTACAGTATTAACCTGAGAGATGCGAACAGTCATCTCCACGGCTTTGTGTCGGCTCCTGCCCCGAGCTTGTCGAAGGATAGCAAATATCCCGAACAATTTTATTCTTGAATTCAAACTGGTTTATATAATTCTAAATTCATTCCCTATGCTTAAGAAAATCTATTTAGCAAATCCCCGTGGTTTTTGTGCCGGTGTAAAATATGCAATCTCATATGTTGAGAATGTAAAAAGAACAACGAATGAGCAGCTGTATGTCCGCAAAGAAATCGTTCATAACAAACGGGTTGTCGAAGACATGAAGAAAAACGGGATAAAATTCATCAGTGAATTAAATGAAGCCCCGGATGGAGCAACTGTAATATTTAGTGCTCATGGAGTATCTCCTGAAGTAGTAGAATATGCAAAAAAACACAACATGAAAATCGGCGATGCGACCTGCCCTCTTGTCACCCGGGTTCACAGGAAGGCAAGAAAATTCAAAGACAATCACCAGATCATTTACATCGGTCACACTGGTCACGATGAAGCAATCGGAACAATGGGTGAGGCCGAGATGATCCTTGTGGAAACGGTAGAAGATGTTGGCAAAATAAAAAACAGGATTGATCCTTCAAAACCATTAACATATCTGATGCAAACAACGCTATCTGTAATCGATACAAAAGAAATTGTAAATAAAATCGAAGAATTTTTTCCCTTTGTTGAGCATCCGGAAAAAGATGATATTTGTTATGCTACAACAGAACGGCAGGAAGCAGTGGACCAGATGCTTGATCACGTAGATGCAATAATGGTTATCGGTGCAGAAAACAGCTCCAACTCAATGAGACTGGTTCAGCTTGCAGGGAAAAAGAAACCTGGTTCATTCCGGGTAAGTTCCGCCGAAAAATTGAGCAAGGCTGAATTTGAAGAAAGAAAAATTTCAATTTTAGGAGTTACTGCCGGTGCATCAACCCCGCAGATTCTGATTGACGAAATTATTCAGAAACTCAAAGAATTCTATCCGGAATCCAGTGTCGAAACATTTCCCGGTTCCCGTGAAGACTCTATGAATTTCAGATTGCCCGCCCAACTCCTGAAATAAGTTTTCAAATGCGCCAGGCGAAATTCTGCTTTGAATATTCAGGCATCACTCCACAACTGCCAATCATTCCTGTTCCTGGATTCTTTCACACACATGATTACAGGGTAATGATTCGAACTCAGACGATAGCCGGGCTTTCGATCCATCTTAAACACTTTATGTTTTCGCTGGAGCCTTCATGGGCGCAAGCAAAAATGTATCACACATAGAGTGTAAAGCATGTGGAGCGATGAATCTCCTCATTCAGCCGACAAAAAAAGGGAGACTTGCCGAGTGTCCAGATGATCGGAC
>JAIOQL010000581.1 GCA_021413405.1 Leptospira sp. | reverse complement strand
AAGATAAAAGAAGATCACACTGGATGCAAGCATCGAAAACGCTGCCGCTGCAAACCACCCTCCCATATTCCTGATGCTGTTGAATCTGGGATGTGTGAATAGGGCATTGTTTCCATAGGTATGATAATAATTAATTTTTCTGTTTAAATCATTTATTCCTTGAGATTCATAAATATAAAGTCCCACTTTCGTTTCATTTGTTATATCAGTCCTTTGGTTCACAAACGTTAGCATGCTTGCATATGTATATTTGCTTTTTTGCCGGTCATGAAGCCTGTCTGCCTGGATGTTCGCATAAATAAAACCAGCATAGAAAAAAAGAAATGAGTAAAGAGAAAATGTGGAAAATTCATTGTAGGTATAATCCAGATATACGTATTTTTTATTCTTATAAAATGTCTCAGTATCTCCAACCCTCAATTTAAGGTTTATATTAGCAGTTTCAGATTCAGTGATTTCAACACCCTGGTAATGATCGATGTATCCCTCTTTTGAAATGCGGATTCTGTTGCTTCCGGTAGGAACGGCAATGTCGCGTAACGGGGTATCGCCTAAATATGTCAACCCGTGATAAACTTCGGCACCGGATGGTTCTGAAACAACACTGATCTTGCCTTTTTTCTCCTTTTTAGAAAGATTGAATTTTATATCGTTTTTCCTATCCGGAAAAGTTTCAAATGTTTTCTTTTCAGTCTGGAATCCATCCTTCGTCACATAGAATTCATGCTTTCCATCTGGTATTTCCGCTTTGTCAATCGGGCTCTTTCCTATGTATACTCCATCAATAAATACCAGAGCATCCTTTTCTTCGCCAGTATCAATTTTAACCACTGCAGGATCCCGCTTCATCAGACTTCGTTTGATTTTTCTGACAAAATCTCCCATCTCCTGGTAACCTCTTTTTATTGATGTTTCAGTGCTTATGAAAACATTTTTACCATCCCTCAAAAATGTGATTTCAGATTTTATAGCAAGCCTGTCGTCTCCCGGAGAATTAAATTCGCCGGTGACAACGTAATAGCATTTATTTTTTCTTCCGAGTCCAAGAGCAAGTTCAAGATAGGGCGGAATCGACTCCTCTTTCAACGCAACCTCCAATTTGATATACCTGGGATCTTTTTCCGGTAAAAGTTCCAGTGCCCCAGCGGAAAGTTCTTTGATAGTGTTCCGGTCAAACCGCTGCCTGGTCTTTTTCTCTTTTACAACCGCCGGATTGCCATAGGGATAATTGATTGATTCAATCAATACATCCTCATCGAAAATGAGTTTCATATCTTTGAATCCGGATAAAATAACAGAAGGGACACCTTTTGAAAGATAATCAAGCTTTGGATCCTCTTTAGTATTCCGGAAATTAAACAGGCATAATTTTCTTTTTTTCTCAAACTGAACGGATTCCGGTAAAGTTTGTTCAGTAAACCTGAAATACTGATCGATGGAAAGAAGTGGCAGACCGCTAATGAAAATAGAAATAATCAACAAAAACAGGAATGCTGTTTTTGAAATACTCAAAATATACTTATAGGATTTATCCCGCTTTCTGTTCATCAGTGTAATGGCCAAGTTTATCCGCGCTGAAAGAAAAGACCAAAAGAAAAATTCCAACGATCGGTGTAATTA
>JAIOQL010000580.1 GCA_021413405.1 Leptospira sp. | reverse complement strand
CTGTTTTTCTACGAATTCCGCTGCATATTCCCTGCATTTTTTTCTGAGATCAGAAGGAGATGTTCCGGAGGCTTCTTTGCCCAAATTTTTCAAAACCTGGACTTCGATTGGAAGACCGTGACAGTCCCAACCAGGGATAATGTCAGAATAAAATCCGGCCAGATGCTTTGATTTTACAATGATGTCTTTTAATGTTTTATTCAGTGCGTGGCCAACATGAAAATTTCCGTTTGCATAGGGAGGACCATCGTGAAGCACAAATTTTTTTGCACTGTTTCTCGATTCACGCATTCTCGTGAAAGTTTTTTCATCCTTCCATTTTTTTATCAGATCCGGCTCTCTTTTGGAAAGGTCGGCCTTCATCGGGAAATTTGTTTTAGGTAATATTACGGTGCTGGAATAGAGGCTTTCTTTTTTTTGTTCTTTTTCTTTCATACAAATGCCATCTTTTTTAAATAAATTTCTTATGGAATAGAAATTTTGAATCATTTCCCGGAAGAATCCCGGAATTTTGAAAGGACCTGATTATTTAAGAAGTGTTTGAATGATTCATCTTAGACGAGAATCAGAGCTTGCTTCCCTTTGACAGGAGGGCTAGGCTCAATTTAATCCTGCTGCATCCCTGATCGCCATTGATGCATCTGGCTTTCTGAAGCTAATTTTCTATTCCAAGAAGTCTTTTTGCATTCCCAAAAAAAATATCATTCTCCAAAGTCTTTTCAAAATGAAAGTGCCTGATTGCATCTACCTGCTCTGTATAGCTATAGGGAATATTGGGGAAATCGGATCCAAACAAAATCCGGTTTGCATATTTCAGAAAAAATTCACGTCCGGGACAGTTATCATGAAAAACTTCCGTATGAACGCAATTCATTGCAGTGTCGTAATAGACCGATTCAAATTCATCGGAAAGTGAAAGATAGTTCCCATATTCAAATGCACCGCAATGTGCGACCACAACCTTCAGTTTCGGAAACTGTCGCAAAACAGTTCTCAATCTTTTCGCCCCATCCAGTTTCTGATAAACCGGTCCCGAGCCGGGGTGGCAAACCAGAACTTTTCCCAAACCTTCCATGATTTCATAAGCAGCAAATAAACGCGGATCATCCAGCTCTTCATTTGAAACAAAAGGATGAAGTTTTATTCCAAAAAAGTGAAAATCTTCGAAGATGCGTAGTGCAGTTTTTTTTACTTCACCATCACCGGCGAAAATTGTTCCAAATGGAATCAGCTCAGGGATCATCTGACCCGACTGATAAATGTAATCATTCAGAAAATCTGCCATTCCCGGTTTATGCGCGTAGACCAGTGTTGTGAATCGGGAGGCTCCTTCTGATTTCAGATAGTCCCGGATTTTTTCACCGTGCAATTTATATTTTATTTTCCAGAGACCCTTTGAACCGTTTTCAAAGAACTTCCAGATCGCGCGAAAAACAGATTCCGGAAAAAAATGGACATGAATGTCAATCATGTTCCATAGCCTGATTCAGATCACTTATCAGATCTTCAGCGGCTTCGATCCCAACAGAAAATCTCAAGAGCCTGTCATCAAGACCGAGTTTATCAAGCATCTCTTTTGGAATGGAAGCATGCGTCTGGACTATCGGATATGTAATCAAACTTTCTACGCCCCCGAGACTTTCTGCAAATGCAATGATTTTCACATTATTCAGAATTTTTTCGACGGTAGATTTGTTCTTCACAGAAAAAGATACCATTGCTCCAAATCCTGAAGATTGTTTTTTTGAAATTGAATATCCTTCGTGTTCCGGAAGTCCGGCATAATAAACCTTGTCGACTAACGCATTGGATTCCAGATATTTTACAATTTCAAAAGCATTCTGCTGTGATTTTTCCATCCTGATTGCCAGGGTTTTTATCCCACGAAGCATGAGCCAGCTGTCAAAAGGAGAAATGGAATTTCGTCCCGCTTTCAACAACGATATCAGCACCGAGTTCCAGGGGTCTTTGGAAGTAGGGGGTGAGGAAGGTATTGTCTACAATAGTCAGAAGATTTTTTGATTTTGCAAGTTTTGCAATTTCGGCGATATCTGAAACTCTCATCATCGGGTTTGTCGGAGTTTCAATGTAAAGTGCGCGGGTGTTTTTTTTGAATGCCTGGATAATATTTTCTATTTTCCTGGTGTCTGCATAGGAAAATTCCAGTCCGCGCTTCCTGCAGATTTCTTCAAAGAAGCGGTACGAACCTCCGTATAGATCCTCACAAACAATGAAATGATCTCCAGCGGAAAACAGATCAAAAATTGCAGAGACGGCTGCCATTCCCGTTGTGAATGCAAATCCGGCAGTACCGTTTTCGATAAGTGCAATGGTTTTTTCCAGGTTTCCGCGTGTCGGATTTTTTTCTCTCGAATAGTCATATCCGGTTGATTCGTGAAGGGCTTTATGCCGGAAAGTTGCACTCTGATAAATGGGTGTGCTGATTGCTCCAGTTTCAGATTCGTGTTCCTTTGCACCCTGAACTAACTTGGTATCTATCTTCATAAATTAAGTTGAAACCAGGGGATACCTCAGGCAACTAAATTATGTTTTCTTTTTCCCGGGCTTACCCAGGCTCTGAAGTTCCCGCCGCAAAAGAGGTTCGGAGTTCATGCATAGCCGTACTATGAGTGGTTTTACGGCTTTCTTTTTCTGAATTGAGAGAATTTTTTCCGATAGTTTGATCTTTCGTGCGATATGCGATACACCCGGGATAGTTGTCCTGAATACCTTCGCAAGTTCATGATCTTTCTTGCCGGCAGTATATAATTCAAAAAATCTGGTCAGATTTTTTTCCGTCCAGATAATTTTCGTTCCATCACTGTAATTATGCAATTTGAAGCGACGGATCCGTCTTTCATTCTGCGATTTTTTTTCGTCCGATTTGTTTTTCAAATTAAAATTTCCCCGGTTAATTCAATTGTACTTTTTAGTGTAAAGCCCCACCCATCGGGTGGGGCGGCCCCGCCCGCCACCCAATGATTTCACTGTAACATAAATAAAAAAAAATTCAATTAAAAACCTGAAAACCCAGGTTTTTCTTTCAGCAATTACGCCTTACAACCTGCTTGGTTCCAAAGCGTAATCGTTTTTAGCTAATATCAGGCGAAAAGACCTTCCATCGAAAGATATCTCTCGCCGGTGTCATAGCAAAAAGTCAGAATCTTGGATCCAACAGGAATCTCCGGGAGTTTTTTCGTAACAGCAGCAAGAGAAGCCCCGCTTGATGCTCCAATAAAAATTCCTTCTTCTTTCGCAATCCGAACAGCATGAGCAAATGCTTCGTCTTTGGAAACTGTGATCGCTCCGTCGAGAAGATTTGTTTGAAGATTTTTAGGAATAAATCCTGCTCCAATTCCCTGCAAAGGATGCGGGCCAGGTTTTCCACCGCTGATAACAGGTGAGAGTTCAGGCTCGACAGCAAACACTTTCAGTTTTGGAAATTTTTCTTTAAGCACTTTTGCACAACCGGTGATATGACCGCCTGTTCCAACCCCCGTGATCAGGTAATCAATTCCTTCCGGAAAATCCCGGAGAATTTCCTGTGCAGTTGTTCTCATATGCACTTCTATATTTGCTTCATTTTCGAATTGTTGCGGCATCCATGCATTTTTTCTTTCAGCTACCATTTGTTTGGCGCGTTCAATTGCTCCTGGCATACCTTTTTCTCTCGGTGTGAGTTCAAAAGTTGCACCGTATGCTGACATGATGCGACGGCGTTCGACTGTCATCGATTCAGGCATAACAAGAATCAGTGGATATTTTTTGACAGCAGCCACCATCGCGAGACCAACGCCTGTGTTTCCGGAAGTAGGTTCTATGATTACGCTTTCTTTATTCAAGAGACCTTTTTTTTCAGCGTCTTCAATCATTGCGAGTGCGATCCTGTCTTTGATGCTTCCGCCCGGATTCGCTCTTTCCAGTTTCAGCCAAACCTCATATTTCTTGTCATACATATTATTGATTTTTACGTGAGGTGTGTTTCCGATGGTTTCCAGAATATTTTGTGCTTTCATCTCTTCTCCTTACATTTGGCATTAGACGATTTTCATGGGCGTTGCCCGGTAGCCGGGCCCGGGCTCTCACTGCATCCGGCTTTTCGAGCCGGGTTCCGTTCGATCCCTAACGCTATTTATTGCCAAATTTTATTCTAAAATCGTAAAGCCAAGCGTAGAGTCAAGCCAGATTTCCAATAAAACAAATTAATTGTTTAATTTATTGGAAATTGATCGCTATAAACCAATCCTGCCCGTAAAATCGGAGTTCCGACAAACGTTAATTCGTTTGCAAAAAAAATCATTCAAATGTTTTTCAGGACGATCCTATAAAGATATTTCATTATTTGTTCAATTTTCTGATGCTCCAGTGCCTTTAAAATGGCATGAATTGTAGAGAAAATTACGTTTGCATCTCCCGGTGTTGCTACAATCCCGCGGGCAATGTTTCCATGAATTTCAAGAGCCGGCAGGATGACTACACCGTGTGAGAAAATTCTTCCAAAGAGTCCCCGTTCCCGTCCGGCTGAAAAAATCGCATTGGAGGAAAGGAGATTCGCTGCAGACAAAAGCGGGTCATTCTGGATTTGATACAGAACTTTCCCTTTGTCAAGTTCCCGGTTTGTTTTTGCAAAAAAACGGGTCAGGTGCATATACGGAGAATTGACTGTTATCGCGGAAGAGGATACGTTAACCGGCTTTCCTTTTGTCCGGAGAAGTTCATTCAGCAGTCTTGCATGGTGGGTCCCGGCCTGTGATTCAGGCGGCGTGATCTTGGGACCTGTGACATGCGGATCATCTTTTGCCATGTCGGCATCCCTTCTGATTACAGTGAAATCAATAAATTCAAAAAAATCCGGCTCTTCGCCCGGATTCAGTAACCGCAGGATAGCGGCTAACGTATGAGTGTTGCATGTGCTTACATGTACAAATTTTTCTTTTTTCAGATCTATTTCGTTTGAATTCTCAGGAAACATATATTGTTTCCCGAATTTGTGTTCGCTTCCCTGCGCGATAAAGGAAACGCATTCCGGATATTTCCCTGAATTATATTCCGGTATTCTTGCATCTCCAATTCCCGGAGGAGAGCAGTCTGCAATCACCAGCACTTTTCCTGTTATGGTTTCTTCCCGAACAAGGTTTAAAGATTTGGCTATTGCAGATGCGTTCTGTGCGGTCCCTACGATTACTGCTCCCTGGTCCGAAAGCGTTTTAATCTGGTGGAAATTTTCTGGATTTATTGTGTAGGGTTCTGCAAAAATTTCAAGATCTGTAGCTGTTTTACTGATTTCTGCAAGAAGCATTACTAGAGGCCATCCGATGACGCCTGTTCCCCTGATCAGAATCGCATTTTGTTTTTTCATCAGGATTCCCTGAAATGATCGGGATTGAGATAATTTTCTTTATATTTCTGGTAATTGATTGCTGTCCGGGTTATGATTTCCCGTTCCTTCTCATTGATATCGCGAATAATTTTCGCCGGGCTTCCCATCACAAGAACTCCGGGAGGAATTTTTTTACCGGGCGTAACAAGAGACCCGGCACCGACAAATGAAAATTCGCCGAGCTCTACATCATCCATCAGTGTCGCTCCCATTCCAACGAATGAATTGTCTTTCAGAATGCATCCGTGAAGCGTAACACGATGACCAAGTGAAACATTATTTCCAATCACTACCGGGAACTGATCTCTGGCCACATGAATGAGGCTCATGTCCTGTATGTTTACATTTTCTCCAATCCGTATATAATTTACGTCACCACGGATGAGGCACTGGAACCAGACAGAGGACCCTTTTCCAATAGACACATCACCAATGATTTCTGCGCTAGGTGCCACAAAAACCGACTCGTCAATTTTGGGTGTAATTCCTTTGAAAGAATATATCATTCTATGTCTTTTCGCCCTTAATCACAAAATTTGCTTTCTGCTTTTTTTGACTATTTTGTTTTTTTCCCTGATTTTGGCGAGTCCCTTCGGGCCGGGCTCTCAGCTACGGTCAAAAAATCGTGTCTACTTGATTACTCAGAATAGTTTCTGCTGAAAATATTCT
>JAIOQL010000579.1 GCA_021413405.1 Leptospira sp. | reverse complement strand
ATATTTTCCTTCTGCGGTAACTATGCAAACGCGATCCTGCTGTAAAGGATCCCACTGATCAAGCAATGCTTGGTAAAAGTCTGAGACACTTCCGGAAACATAACCGACACCTTCAAGAATTATAAAGGTTGGAAGTTTCTTTGCTGTTCTCATTTCTTCGAGAATCGCTGCGATGGAAACAGCGACGGATCTGACAAGTCCGCCGACTAGATGAATCCAGTTGAGTCTGTATTCATCCATCAATGCTTCGATCGCCGTTAACTTTGCACTGGTTGTTGCAGTTGGTCCTGTAATTTCAAATGTCCAGGTATCACCCACTTTGAAAGTATTTGCTGGAGTTGAACTGTTTACGAAGGTAGTTGTAACTCCAACGTCCAGAGAAATCGGACTTCCGGAAGCGGGGGTTACAATTGGAGATCCGAAAGTTAATCCGCCATCGGTTGATTTACGGTATTCAGCAGTAGCGTGCGCACCTGCTATTGTAAATTTTAGAATTACAGATCTTGTTCCGGTAGGTGTCCCTGCTGTCGTTGGTGCAGCGGCCTCACCGGTATTATCTTCACCATCAACTGGTGAAGCGATCGAACCGGCAGTATCATTTGCAGGCCTCACGCATAAAACAGGAACTGGTTTTTGTCCTTTGTTCTGATCAAACTCTTCAAAATACTGTTTAAGAGAATCACAAAGTGGACCTTTCACGAATAGATTTTTTGCCTGATTATAATTCGACATCAGATAAATCTGATTCGCAACTCCGCCTTCGGCTACTCCGACCTTAGCGTGAATACGATCGGGAGGGAATTCATTGAAATTTATTCCGCCGTCTTTATGGTATGTTAATACGTCTGGTGTTGGCATTATTTTTTATCTCCTTTTTTATATCCGGATCCTTTATCGGTGTCACCCGGATTATCGCCTGAAAATCCTTCTGGTGATTTTGGTGGAATCTCCGTTTTCTTCTCAGGTTTAAAATCCACTCTTGGTTTTGAAATGTGCTCAACAGCTACACCCGTGAATTTTTTGAATGCCTCAGATAATTTCTCTTCTGAACTTTCAGAATCCGGTTCCATACGCAAATGATCCATAAAACCTGCTGCTATGGATGGTTTTATTTTGTTTTGCTCGATAAATTTTTTAGGTGTCATGCGACACTCCTCCTTATAACCTTTGCACTTCTACTTCTTCATTTGCT
>JAIOQL010000574.1 GCA_021413405.1 Leptospira sp. | reverse complement strand
GGTTCCAGGCCGCTTCGAATTTCAATTTTGTCATCATATGTTCTGCCTGTTTTTACTTCGGATTTTAAGATCAGGTTATTTTTGATAACGAACACCCATGCGTTTTCTCCTTCCTTCGGAGTGATGGAACTGGAAAGTAATAGCATTACGAATTCAGGCTTCCCGGTAACAAGAATGCCGCGAAGAAACATGCCAGGTTTCAGTTTGTTTTCCGGATTTTTTAATAAGGCTTTTACTTCAGCTGTATGAGTTTTTGGATCAACGATCGGATTAATAATTGTAACATTCCCCTGAAATTTTTCGGAAGGATACACATCCACAGTAAATTCAAGCGGCATTCCCCGTCTGATAGTTTTTAGTTCGGATTCCCGGACATTCATCTTCGCATAAACTGAATTAATATTTACGAGAACCATAATGGCCTGTTCGGAACTGGTTACACTTCCCTGGTTGACAAATTCTCCGACATGCTTATTCCGGAATGCAACGACTCCATTGATTGGAGACCTGATCGTAGTCGTTCTCAAAAGTTCCTGAGTAGAATCAAGAGCTGCTTTTGCAGAATTTAACTGGGATACTGCAACCTCCATTTCTGCTTTTTCGATCCTTGTATTCAGCAGCACAAATGCTTCCGATCTCTTTTGAGGATCCTTTGGGATAACCATTTTCCTGTTTTTCAGATCTTCATCTCTAAAACCGATTTGGGATATTTCCAGGTCCTTTTTTGCCAGAAGAAATTTCGCTTCGGCTGAAATTACGGCGGTTTTTACAACTCCAAACTCTTCTTTACTAACCCCGCTTTCCTGGTACAAAGCCTGTTTACCTGTAAAAGTTGCCCGGATTTTATCGAGCTCTGCCTTCAATTCCTTCACTTGGGTTCGTCGTTTTTCTACTTCCATAACCCTGATTTCAACGGCACTTTTCGCTTTTTCATATTTTTCTTCCGCAAGCCTCAAGGAAGAACGCGCACTTTCCAGTTGCGCAGAGTTTTTCTTTTGTTCCAGCTCAAGCTGAAGAGTTTCCATCTGGACAAGGATTTGTCCCGGAATTACATCATCTCCTTCCTTTACAAAAAGCTTTTGGATGTTTCCCGAAGTCTTTGACACAACGTCAACTTTTTCAAAGAAATCAATCGAACCTATTGCCGAAAGCGTTGGAGTTTTTTTCTCGGGATATGCTTTGATTGCTTTTACATTCAGAATATCCAGGTCAATTGAATTATCACCTATAACCGAAAGAAAGAATAGCCTGGAAAGCGGACGGAGTATCACGGTTTTCTCTAAAACCACAGCGATATTCTTTTTCCAGCTGCCGGGCAACAGACCGGTAACGATTATTAACAGGACGTAAATAATAAAAATCTTTTGAACAATTCTGCTAAATCTGTTTTTAGGTCTGATCGCAAAACCATACAGGGAAACGATAATCGTTTTAAAATATTTAATCGCGAGATTTTTTATTTTGATCCATTTTTCCATAGGTAATATTTCTTTAATTTTATTCAGAAAAATGAATGTTTTCTTTATCCATTTGTTTCCGGATCACTTTCTGCATTTCCTGGTTGGAACCGGAGAGCATTTTTGCTTTTGCCAGGAATTTGCCGGACATGTCTTTCATATTTGTGATTTTGTATAGGCGAGCCATTCTCAAGTAAGCCAAAGCAATTTTTTCTTCCTCTCTAATGGCCTGGTTATATGATTGAATTGCTTCTCTGATATTCCCTTTGCGTTCCAGGATGGTTCCCTTCAAATACGCAACATCTATCGTGGATACATTTCTTTCCAAAATCCGGTTTATTTTTTTAATAGCTTCTTCTTCATTTTCCGGCGTTTGACTTTCCACTTTTGCCAACCAGTATTCAGCCAGAAGGTTACCTTTATCATTATCCATCGCCTGGCTGAAATATTCCCCGGAGACAGTATATTTTTTTTTGTAATATTGAATTTTACCGGCCATAATTAGAGCATGAACGGATTTTTCTTCTTTCAGAATTTCTTCATAAATTTTCAAAGCTTCATCCGTTTTCTGAAGGGAGTATAAATTTCCCGCCGCGGCATTTTTTTTTTGCAATTCATTTTGATTCCCCTTGCAGGAAGAAAAAGAAGAGGAGATCAGGAAGTATCCCGGGATAAGCAGGAAGGAATAGAGTTTATACTGAAATGGATCACAAAGCGAAACGACGAAACTCGCGCAAAGCCGCAAAGACGCAAAGTAACGAATCTTAAAATTTGTTACTAATGCCACCTTTGCATATCTTTGCCGCAAGTTTTGTGAAAGTTGTCTGTAATGAAAATTGATAATTTTATATTCATTTATCCTTGGCGCCTTAGCGTCTTTGCGTGAGCCATTGAGCATACTATTGAATTTTTTTTTCATTGCCCGGGTTTCTTATTTAATACCTTTTGCTAATTTGCCGGAAATCCGGGAGCAAACATCTCTTAAGAATGGAGCCTCCGCTATATTCCTTCCGTTTACGGTGAAATTTACTGCGTTTACCAGTTTTCCTTCCGAATTGTAAATTTTCAGGAATATCAGGGAGTTTTCGTCACTTTCGAGAAGTGTCCCGGATTCATTGTTCCCGATGGCGCCCTGGATAAAAAAATTAAAATTTATTTTTTCAGCAAGTTTTCGTATTTGCTCAGAAGATAATATTTTTTCCTGTGAAGTCTTTCCTGTTTCAGGATCCGCTTTATCAATCGCATTTTGCACAGGAATATTATTCTCGTTTATTACAGCAGATTTCGCAGGTTCTTTTTCCGGTGTGAACTCAGCCTGTTTTGATCCGGATACTTCTCGTTGGAGGACTTCAGAATCGATTTCTATAAACTGAAAGCCCAGATCGATAAGATGAAACTGAAGCATGTCACTAAAATTTTTGATCAGGAATGGACTGAACCTTGCATCTCGATTTTCAATTATCCCGATTGCTAAAATTTTTTTTGAATCCTGCCTGACTGCCGTAACTTGCAGACTTCCCGAAGACCGGAAAATTTTCGTTATCCCGCAATTAGGGAATAGCAATACACAGAATACCACCATGATGCATTTGGACCAAATCATCGGATATCTTCTTCTTTTCAAATTAATCTCCTTCCATGATGAAACTGAATGGTGCAGCCAGGGAATTCCCATTTGCATCTTTCGCAGTCTGATCAACGTCAATAATATAGAACGGATAGTTTGGGCTTGGATCATTTAATAAATTCCTCACAAGATCCATGCAAAGAGCTCCTTCCGAAAAAGACATCGTCAGGACATGATTTGTGTCACTCCACGACCAGGAAGATTTTATAACAGATCCGAGTGGTGGAGATATTCTTCGAAGTGAAACAGCTGAAGCAGTACTTACAATATCCATCGGTTTATCAAAAATAATGCGAATATTGTCTGTCTGGGAATCCGCCACACAGGCCAAATTTCCCGCCAAAAAGTGATAACTGCCTGGTTGAAGGATCGATAGAGTATTATCCCAAAAACAATTTGCAGATGCCCATGTTCCGCCAATTATACTTCCAACAGAAGGAACCCCTGTAAAATTTGTACACCCGACCTGACTTCCCAGTCCTACTGCATATACTTTCGGGGATGAATTTTCTGTTTTAAACCCAACCTGAAAATCACCAGGAAGAGAATTTCCTGCGAGATCTTTTGCAGAGGTGGATACAGTTATACTATAAAATTTATCGCTCGCAAAAGTTGTAAGCGGAACAATCGTCAATACATTTCCAACCCACGAAAACGTCACATTTACCGAAGGTGAAAAAGAAATTGCATTTGTCGTAGCAACCTGGTTCATATTTTCACTGAAAACAATCCGGAGTGCATTACCACCCGAACAAACATTAAGAGTTCCACTTGATCCATTTTGCTGATTGACTACATCATTAGGTACTACCGCACCGCAACTGTCTCCATCTCCGTTAATTTCGAAATCTATCCCGCATCCCGGGCAGGAAATATTTGGAGGAGTTACATCGGGAGCACCCACAACGAATGTACCGAAAACCTGATTTCCTAATCTTTGTCCCTGGACATCCTCAACCGAAGTTGATAGAGTAATATTGTATCGGGTACCATAGCTCAATGAATTATCCGGAGTAAACACCATTTGAGTTGCTGTCGGCCAGGTGAAGGATCCGTTCACACCTGGTGAAATGGAAAATCCGGATTGTGTTTTTGGTTGATTCATAGGTTCAGTAAAATTTACAACGATCGGGTTGGTTCCCGGATTTCCCTGACATCCATTATTCACCGTCGCTGATAATATATCCGTGGCTACCCCACCACCGCCTCCACAGGCCGCAACTGTTCCTGCTGAAACAACGACTGTTGTCACCCCTGGATTACCGCCAACTGGACTGGTTTGAAAAAATAAAATATATGGACTTTGCAATTTATTTCCCGCAACATCCGCAGCATTCTGGTTAAATGTAATCTGATACTGAACATTCGGGTTTAGTGATTGGCTGGTTGAAAAACGCATTATATTTCCGGCAGCCCAGGAAATGGTTCCCGAGACGGAAGGGCTAATTGAAAAAGCCTGGGATGTCACAGACTGATTCATATTCTCGCTGAATTGAATTTCAAAATTTGCGCCCTGGCCGCTCCCTCCATTATCAGTGCAAACGTTTCCAATAAACGATGCAAATAAAGAATCATTCATTGCCCCATCACAGCCTCCCGCTCCACCCGTTGTATCTGAAAACACATTGGCAATATTCGGCGGGGTAAGATCAACTAATCCGGAACCGTCTCCGGTACTGAAATATCTTGTAAAATCTGAAGTGAGCGGATTCCCCGCCAGGTCTTTCGCTCCTGTTGTAATTGTAACTTTGTACTGTTTGAATAACTGAAGATCCTGGGAAGGAGTGAATAATAATTCTTGTGGGGTCGGCCATGTAAATGCCCCGGTCACCCCCGGTGAAATCGAAAATGAATTCATTGTTGCAGATTGATCCATCGCTTCATCGAAGCGAATCCGGAGTTTCATTCCTGCAGCAGTGTTGCAAACATCGGTATCCAGGCTTACTATGGAAGTTAAAGCGGCAGCAGCACACGGAGCAGTTGCTTTATCGCTGAATAAAGGTCCGCCTACAGTATAATCCATGTCAGGCGGATCAAAATCAGTACCGACAGTAAATGAAAAAGAATAGCCGCTCATTGAATTGCCATCCAAATCTTTTGCGCCGTTTGAAATATTTACATTGTATGTTGCAATCGACCAGGGTTGACTAGGAGTAAAAGTTAATTGGCTGACCGCTCCGCCGCAAGGCCCTGTCGACCCGCACTGCGGCAAAGGACTCATTGACCAGGACTTCACACCGATAATGCCCGGTGAGATACTAATAGAAGAATTTACTGAGGCAATATCCATGTCTTCAGTAAAATCAATTACAACAGGAGAATTTAAATTTCCGGGGACAATGCTGCTGCAAAATCCGGTTTTATCCCGAAGACCGAAAATCGGGTCAACAACTGAAGCGAGGGTTCCCGGTCCAGGATTACATCCCGGCCCCAAAAATCCATCCGGCCGTATAACTTGTGGAATCTGATAATCTGTTCCAACTGTAAAAGAAAAAGAAGAATTAGTTCCAAGATCATTTCCGGAAATATCCGTCGCAGATCCCAGTATTGTTACAGAATAGGTCAAAGAAGGCTGCCAGGGTTGTGTTGGAGTAAATGTCAAAAGACTTGCAGTCGAAGTGCAAGGTCCTGTTGATCCGCAAAGAGCATTCCCGCTCTGAGACCAGGTTTTTATTCCATTGATTGCCGGACTTATAGTAAACGCCGCATCCGTTGTCGAAAGATCCATGTCTTCAGTAAAATGAATGAAAATAGGTGAATTTTGAAACCCAGTAACTGAACTGCTGCATAGTCCAGTCGCATTTATAAGCCCGGTTGCAGAAAGAATAGAAGCCAATATTCCTGGAGTGCAAACGGATACATTTCGCAAATATCCATCC
>JAIOQL010000573.1 GCA_021413405.1 Leptospira sp. | reverse complement strand
GCCCGTAAATCTTTGGAGAGAATGCTGAATTTTCCTGCAGGTATTTTTACGGATGATTCTATCTTATTTCCAGATATCTGATTTTTTGTTGCCAGTTCTAAAATTTCAAATTTCCGGTTTCCGGATCTTGCGCTTCTGGAGGCTTCCCCGGTAACGACTCCCGGATCGCTGGAAACAATTTTTTTGGAAGCGAGCGGGGCTGTGAATGATACAAGTGCTTTCGTTTTACTTTGTAAATTGGCAGTCAGACCTTTCAGATCGTTCAATATTTTGACCTGGACTTTACCAAAATTATTTTCTTTCTCCCATCTTTTAATGGGTTTTGCTTCAAGCTCGACTAACTTCTTGACTATTTCATTTGTATTTTGTCCGGAACTTAGCCCCGGCATTGTAAATGCTGGCATATATTTCTCCCATTATTTCTAATCGTCTGTTCGGTAAAAATAATTACCAATTATGTTCACTTTTTAGATTCTTATTGTCATTGTTCCGACATTGTTTGTGACATAAGAGAGTAATTTTGTAAGGAGCTGTTACTTTCTAATGGAACATACTTTTCTGATTGTCCGGAACCGTGTGAAAAAAAATCATACAGTAAAAGATGAATACCAGAATTGCAACAGACAACCCGGAACTTTTTTTTGATAGAGAGCTTTCGTGGCTGGATTTCAATTATAGAGTACTGAACGAAGCAAAGGATTCGAATAACCCGATCCTTGAAAGATTAAAATTTCTTTGCATCACTGAAACGAATCTCGATGAATTTTATATGGTTCGGGTTGCAGGTCTTCGCACTCAGAAAAAAGCCGGGATAGATGAAAAGAGTCTCAACGGTATGAGGACATCTGAGATCCTCCAGCATATTTCAAAAAAAGTAGAAAAATTTATCCAGGAACAGTATGAGATTCTTTCCGGAACTATTTTACCGGAGCTCCGTGAAAATAAGATCTACATTGTTCAGGATGCGAATGAGCTTACCGCAGAAGAAATACAATATATAAAGAAATATTATAAGGAAGAAGTGTCTTCGATATTGACTCCGCTTGCAATTGATCCCTCTCATCCCTTTCCGCATATTCTGAACAGGACACTCAATCTTGCAATTACACTGAGTGCGCAGGACGATGTAAATATAAAACGGGACCTCTTTGCTGTAGTTCAGGTTCCTTCAGTTCTTCCGAGGTTTCTAGAGCTTCCATCAGGGGATCAAGGGAGACGCTTCTATCCCCTCGAAGAAATAATCAAACTGCATCTTTCTGATATTTTCTATGGAATGACAACCAAGGAAATTCATCCTTTCAGGATTATCCGGGACTCTGATCTGTTGATCGATGAAGAATCAACTCACGATCTTCTTTCTTCAATCATGAAAGAATTGAAGAACCGTCGATGGGGTGATGCTCTCCGGTTAGACATTCACAAAGGCACTGAAGACACAATCAGATCAACAATGCAGGAACTGAATCGCTTGGACGGGAATGAAATTTTTGAAATTCCGGGGCTTCTCAATCTGAACGATCTGATGTTTTTTTATGGCCTGAATAAAACCTCACATTTAAAATTTCCTTTTTTTCATTCGAGAAATGCAATGAAACTGGAAAGTCTGGATAAAATATTTTCCGTTATCAGGAAAGGTGATCAGATTTTGCATCATCCCTATGATTCGTTTCAGTCAATAGAAGATGTGCTGAAATTTGCCAGTGAGGATCCAAAAGTTCTGGGAATTAAAATGACTCTATACCGGACCAGCGGAGATTCTCCTATCATACAATATTTAGGTCAGGCAGCAGAGAATGGAAAGCAAGTGACTGTTCTTGTGGAATTGAAAGCACGTTTTGATGAAGAAAGAAATATTAAATGGGCACAAAAACTTGAAGATTCGGGAGTTCATGTTTTATACGGAGTTGTCGGACTCAAAATCCATTGCAAAATGCTGCTTATCGTAAGGAAAGAGAATGATCGCCTGAGAAGATATGCCCATCTGGGTACGGGCAATTACAATTCTTCCACTGCGAGATATTACACTGATATAAGTCTCATTACAAAAAATGAAGAGATAACCGAGGATGTCGGAATTTTATTCAATGCACTCACAAGTTTTGCAAAAATTCCAAAGCTTTCGAAGCTGAGTGCGGCACCTCAGCATCTGAAAGAAGATATTCTCTCCCTGATTGAAATGGAAACGAGTAACGCAAAAAAGGGAAAGGAAGCAAAAATATTCCTTAAAATGAATTCTCTCGTAGATCCGAACGTAATCATTGCTCTTTATGAAGCAAGTATGGCGGGAGTTAAAATTGAACTTGTAATCCGTGGAGTATGTTGTCTACGTCCCGGAATTCCCGGTGTTTCAGAAAATATTAATGTAAGATCAATCATCGGTCGCTTTCTGGAACATTCCAGAATCTACACATTTCATAACGATGGGAAGGTAAAAGTATATCTTGCCTCTGCGGACTGCATGCCCCGAAATTTTCAGAAACGCATTGAAGTAATGTTTCCAATCCTCGAAGAAAAATCGAAAAGCAAAATCTTTAAAATCATTGGATACATTCTGAAGGACAATATCAAAGCAAGGATTCTTTCCCCGGACGGTGAGTATGCCAAGTTAAGTCCCGGAAACGAAATTCCGTTTGATTCACAAATGGAATTAGCGAATCTTTAAAATCCTCAGCAAAAGGAAGCCTCCGTTTTTGCGGAGGCTTCCAAATAAAAATTGTTACTCTACTTTCCTACTTTCTCAATTTGCAAAAGTAGTGGTGATTACCGCAGTGCCCGCATTAGGAGTTGAAACCATTGTATCAAGTGCACCTGAAGCAGTATACGTAGCAGAAATGGAATTATTAGTAGTAGTTACGCCGGCCGCATTGGTTGATGAGCTGGTAGCGCCAGTTAATCTGTTTGCGGAATCGTAAGTATAACTCGCTGCTGATGAAGCCCCAGTTGATAACGCAGCAGCAGAGGAACTCAATTTTCCGGCAGCATTATATGTATACTTGGTTGTAGTTGTCGTTCCACCTGTTATTGCAGACACTTGAGTCGTTAGTTTGCCATCTGTAAATGTATTGGTTGTCGTTGTTACAACAGGGTTGCCTGCAACACCCGCCGTCGTGGTAACAGCACTCGCAGTTACAGTGAGAGTTTTAGCTCCGTCTCTGGTGTAACCGGAAAACGTAGTTACTGTTTTATTGTTATCATCAAGGCCATTGCTCGTGGTCAATAAATCATACGTCGTTCCGTCGAATGTGCTCGCGATGGTTCTGGTCGTTGCAGCAGCCCCGGGAGCTGCACAATCCGCAGGCGTTGAAATCACAGTTTTCGTCAGTCTGTTCATTTCGTCATAAGTCCAGGTCGTGTTTACTGTTCCGGTTGTTGCGGTGTTAGCACAGCTAACAGTTTTTGTTGCAGCGAATCTGTTCGCATTGTATGTCATTGTGCTTGTAGTTGTGACTGGAGTTGCTACGCCAGTCGTTGTTGCAACTGACACCAATTTTGAAGGAAAGGAAGGCGCATTCGCATCAGAGTATGTATACGTATCAACAGT
>JAIOQL010000572.1 GCA_021413405.1 Leptospira sp. | reverse complement strand
GTGCATATAGATTGCATTCATCTCATTCATGATATTTGCGATCGGATGCGAAAGTGGAATCATCACCGGGTGAACTCTTGCCTCGACAAGCCCCCCGTTTAGCCTGCATATCCCGAGAAGTTTGATCCTGTATCCAAGGAGTTTTGCAAATTGAATCTCTGTGCTGGTGATTTTCGAGATTCCTTCTATGTAAATTTTTGAAACTGGAATTTTAATGTTGAACGCAAGTCCACCGAGAATGGAAAGCTTGTGGGCCGCATCGATTCCTTCTACATCAAATGTGGGATCCTTTTCCGCAAATCCAAGATCCTGCGCTTCTTTCAGGGCCTTGTCATAGTCCAGATTCTCCTCTTCCATTTTCGAAAGAATGAAATTTGTTGTCCCGTTCAGAATTCCATAGATCGATTCGTAGTTATTCGAAACAAATCCTGTTTTCAATGTCCGGATGACAGGAATTGTTCCGCCTACTGCCGCTTCATATCCAATTTCTACGTTATTCGCCTCTGCTAGCTGAAAGATCTCATTTCCTTTCTCGGAGATGAGTGCCTTGTTTGCGGTCACTACCGTTTTTTTGGAACTGATAGCCGCTTTCAGAATATCGAATGCGATTCCGGTTCCGCCGACAGTTTCGATCAGAATGTTTATCGAAGCATTATTTGTTATTTCTTTGTATTCAGAAACGATTTTGATTTCGGGATATTTTTTTGCAAGCGCTGGGTTTGTATCGCAAATCATTGAGAGATTCAGATCAATCCCGGTCCTTTCTGCGATGAGGGAACGGTTCTTTTTCAGGATTTCTATGACTCCAGAACCAACGGTTCCGGCTCCCACGAGGCCAATGTTTATTGTTTTCATTTTTGTCAGTCTGCTTCTTTGAATTCGATTTAGTAACTGATCTATTGCTGATTGGTTTTTGTCAGTAGAAAATTGCAGGCTTTTTTTCTATTCTCCGGCACTTTTTGTCCGGCAGGGGTGAGGAATCCCCTTCGCTCCGCTCTTCCCCTTT
>JAIOQL010000571.1 GCA_021413405.1 Leptospira sp. | reverse complement strand
TTTTTACTGGAGAGATTTCCTTAAAGTGAAAAATTTCCGCAAACACTCTATGAACGGTGCATTCCGGAATCTTATTGCAATTAATTTCTGCCATGTTTTTCGCAAAACATTGTCCGGGTATATCGAATATGATCTAACTGGGCCTGGTTTCGGCGAACTCCCGGCCATCCCTATCCGGAGGATTAATGCTCCCATATGTTTCAATTTATAATATATGCAGATAGAAAATGATATTAAATTAAATTAGAATCTTGTAACATTAATAATTTATTTATACTTTGAGGCTTCGGTTTCCGAAAATATACACTGGTTGGTTGTCCGATTTTTATATGTTATTTTCAAACAAAGCGAAATGTATCTGGGTATTATTCCTGTTTTTTACGTTCAGTCCCATATTTTCGATGGAACTTGTTCTTAAATCAGGCAAGTCATTTATCTGTGAGGTCATTACAGAAGACGAAAAGAAGATCAAGGTTTTGTATAAAGACAAAACGTATGTAGTTCCAAGATCTGATATCCAGAATATAGATTATAAAAAGAGAGGCCCTCATTCATCCCGGTTCTACACCGAGTTCAAAATGAAGGACGGAAGTAATATTCATGGTGTCATTGCTGAAGAAGACAAAACAAGTTTCACTCTTCAGACAGACATTGGATTTTTAACAGTTGAAAAGTCAAAGATAGCAAAGTTTGATACGGATCTCGAAAAGAAACCAGAGTTTCCGAATGAATTTGCAGAAAATACAAATCTTCCTGAAACCAGGATCGGATTTGGTGGCAGTGTTTTTGCAAATGGTCAACCGGTAGTAAAAACCAATCCGATCAGTGCAGGAGGATTTTTATATATAGAACCTGCATTTCTCAATTTCAGATCAAACTGGCAATTTGGTTTTAGATCAGATTACGTTGTTGCTTCCGGAGTAGGTCGCTTTGATTTCTTCAATAACTTTCTTTATCTTCAGTACAATTACAAAAAGTCAGACCTGTTAAATTTTTACCTGAATGTCGGCGGAGGAGGTTCCTTCGTTCGCTACAAATCCGGAACAGACAATTATTCCGGGATGAATCCCGCAGCGTATCTGGAACTTGGCTGGCAGGGGCTTCAATGGGATAGGGTTTATATCCGAACCGGGTTACGATTTGTATATATCAATGAACAGGGGTTAAATTATGGAATGGGTGGTCTTGAAATCTCCTTCGGTGTGAAGATATGATTTGGGTAAGGGATTTATTCCATGCATCGTCTTTATTTGAATTGAAGAGGCAATGGTTTGCATTTTTTTCTCACGCAAAGCCGCTAAGTCGCAAAGGTACATTTTTGAGAGCGCTACCAAAATTGTTAAGAAATTGGACCGGCAGTAACTTCGCGTCTTTGCGACTTGGCGCGAACCTTTTTATGATCATATTCCTGTTTGTAAGTTGCGATAATACCCCTTTGAAATCCGGTTCGGGGGAAGCGGGAATTCGCATAACGTATTTTACGGCTATACCTTCTGCCAATTCAGCAGTTATCACATGGGGATGTTCTTCTGAATCTTCCGGATTCCTTGTTTATGGGCTTAAAGGGCCTGAGACATTTCTTTCATTGGGAAATAAAGCCAAGACACACGTAATTACTATTTCCGGTTTAACGCAACAGACTACGTATCAGTATTACGTGACTTGCGGGGAATTTGGCGGGAAAGGAACCTCAATTCCGCTCACATTTAGGACAACTGGAATCAACGATGATTTGCAGAAACGGTCTATCTGGATTCTTGGTGGAACATCAAACGGTAATACGCCATTAGCCCAGGTGGATATGTATGACCCGGTTGATAACATCTGGTATACAAATATAACTTCTATTCCTACCCCGAGACTGTTTGCCGGAGTTGTTTCCAATAATGGAAAAATATATGTCATGGGTGGTCTCAAAAGTGTAAGCGGAATATTTACCACAGTTAACACGGTTGAGGAATATACTCCGGCTACAAATACCTGGAAAACAATGGCAACCATGCCTACAACTCTTCAGGGGTTTGTTGTATCATCTGTTGGTCAGGATATTTATGCGATAGGCGGAACTACAACGACGGACATGACTACCGGAACGCTTTTTAACACTGTATATAAATTTACACCAAGTCTTGGGACAACCGGAACCTGGGTAACCAAAACTTCGTTCAGCACAATCACTGCGAAAATAGATATGGCCGGGTGTGTGATTGACGGCACAATTTTCTTTAGCACGGGAAGGCTTTTCTCTGATGGAAGTCCGCAATCAACCAATGACGGATACGTTGTTTCTGCAAATTCAACTACATCGATCACAGAGGCGGGGTTCACTGCGAGACATGGTGCAGGAGCAGCCTGTTACAGACCTTTATCCACTGATTCCTATCCAACTGATACACCAGCAATGATTGTTGTGGGTGGAAGTACGTTAGCCGATTTTAATCAACCGGTTACATCAACAGCGTCAAGTTCCCTTTATGAATACTATACTGCCGGAACTGTGAATACAGTTTCAACGGGGCCAATTCTTCCTGCGGTTAGGTATTTTCCTGCTCTTGAAATATCGTACCAGAAAAGAGCCGTTTATGTTTTTGGCGGCGGGTCACTTGTGAACGTTGCAACGAATACTGTCTATTCCCTCGACCTTACAAATCCTACCGGAGGCCCGTGGAGTGTTGTGAATACTACGATGCCTGTTTCAAGATTTGGACACAAGGCGGTAATTCTAAGCAGATGAAAGAAACGAATTTTACCACGGATGAACACAGACGGACACGGATAGGAATTTACCGCAGAGGCACGGAGGACGCAGAGAGGAAATATGCGAAGGAAGGCGTCATTGCGGGGAAGATTTCTACCACGGATGGACACAAATGCACACGGATAGGGATGGGATTCCGAAAGGATTGTTCGTTTCGTAGTATCAGTGTTAATCCGGGTGTATCTGTGGTAATATTGTTTTTCTTCGCAGCATCCGTATTTTCGGAGTCGTCTGATATCATCACAAAATATCCGAATATCAAAGAGCTTGTTGATAGGCGGAATCCAAGAGAAGCGCAAAGACAGATTGATAAAGTTTTAAAAGAGAATGAAGGCGATCCAACCATTGCTCTTTACCAGACAGAGGTTTGGATACAGCAGGGCGAAAATAATTACCAGGCTGGAAATCTGAAAACAGCATTCAGTTATTTCAAAAAGGCTTATGATTTCTGGCCGAGCCATCCACTTGTAAATCAGAGATATAAAGATTTATCAAAGAGAAGATTGTCAGATAGAACTGGTTCTTCACCAGTTGATGAAAGTAATCTGAAGCAGATGGCTACGAATTCGGGTCGGGTTTTTTATATCATAGATTCTTCATCACCCGGAAATGAGGAACTGAGAAGCGCGTTAAGAGAACTCAAAGAAGAAGTGAAGTCTCTACAAAAAGACAGGGGAGTAACCGAAAGCGGGAATTCTCCAATTTTTAAAGTCTTCAGTTTTCTATTTGGGGCAGTCAGTATCGGACTTGGGGCCATGATCTACCGGATGAAGAAAGGCAAAATTTAATGGAAGGAAGATTTTGGTTCACGCAAAGACGCTAAGCCGCAAAGGAGATTAAGTGTGAAGGAAAATGAAATTGCGAAGATCATTGTTGATGCGTGCTATAAAATTCATACTACTCTTGGGCCGGGTCTGCTGGAAAGTGTCTATGAAATTATTCTGATCAAAGAATTAACGAAAAGAGGACTAAAAGTTGAATCTCAAATTAATATTCCAATCGTGTATGAGGATTTGAAAATTGATAATGCTTTCAGAGCTGATTTGATCGTCAATGGAATCGTCATTGTTGAAATAAAATCAGTTGAACAAACAGCAAAAGTTCATTACAAACAACTTTTGACATATTTACGATTAAGCCATAATAAGTTGGGACTATTAATAAACTTCGGGGATAATTTAATTAAAGATGGGATTACGAGAATTGTTAACAAACTGGAGAGCTAGTTACTTTGCGTCCTGGCGACTTGGCGTGATTTATTTTGATACCATTGATAAGGCTTTGGACTTTCTGACTCTAAAAAAGGATCAGAGAAAACGACTGGCAAGACCAAAAACACTGATTATTTTCGGACTCATCTTTTTGATTTTTCCTGTGATTAATTATTTCAATCTTTGTTCGAGATATGGAATAAAATATTATAACCTGTTTCAATTCATCAGGCTGACTGGTGTCACGGCTTCATTTCTGACTTTCTTTCCGGTCATAGTTGGAATCGGTCTTCTGAATATAAAGAAATGGGGATTCTGGCTTTTTCTATTTTATGCACCTATCCTTATTTTCTATAACCTGTATACAATCATCAAGTCACCAATAGCCTTTAACGTTGTCGCATTGCTCCAGGCGGTGATAGGAACTTATGCAGTTTACTATTTCACCAGAAAAGATATTTCGGCTCCCTACATGAAAATGTATCCACGGGGCTGGAGAATGCAGAAGAGAAATCCGGTTGCGCTCGACGCATTACTGAATGGAGAGAAGGTGAAGACTATTGATATTTCTTCTGCCGGAATGTATGTTGAACCTGCTCTTAGTGAAGTCAGTGTAAATGAAGAAGTAGATATTCAAATTGAAATTGGAGGACAATCCATCCATTTAAAAGCCGGAGTAGTCAGAATTGATCCTGGCGGATTGGGATTAGCCCTTCGGGGTGTAAACAGGGACACTGAGAAACTTTTGGAAAGTCTGTCCTGATTATGTCTGTACAAATAAATAATTGTACATAGTAAATATTGATAAATATTAAATGTTTGCAAACAAAAGGTAGTTGACCTGTTGAATTTAGAAGAAGACTTTCGGGAAAAGATTTTCCACAGATGGACACAGATATACACGGATAGGGAGACCGAAGGGTGTCATCGCGAGCGAAGTGTGGCAAACTCGGTTGGAAATAAAATCCGGAATTGAGATTGCCACGACTCCCGTTGGGGGGCTCGCAATGACAGAGAAACTAAATGCGAATGGAAGAGAACATATGAAAAATAGAATTTTAGTGAGTAGACACATTCGACAAGCTCAGTGCAAGCTCCGGACAAGCCAGAGAGAGGCTTTTTCCCGCTTGTCGGGAATCTCAAATTGGGATGGCTTTTCTTTGCTTAGACTCCAGGCAAGCTGGAGAGAGCTATTTCGCTATCGTCATCATTTCATTGTTCTTATTTTCGCATTACTGAATCAGAATTTCCTCGTAGGGTTTCTTGGAACTCCTATTCCACAGGGTATGCCGGAAGTCTCAGTTTCCCAGGGGAAGGCGGGGTTTAGTATCCCGATTGATCTGCCGCCTGGAAAAATGGTTCCGGGTCTTGCGCTAAGCTACAATTCAGGCGGTGGAAATGGACTTGTTGGAGTCGGGTGGGAATTGTCCGGGATGGAATTCATACAACGTGACCCGTCTTTTGGGATCAATTTCAACAACGGGGACACATTTTCCAGTTCTATGGGCGGAAGGCTTGTGCCTGTTGGTGGTGGGAATTACCAGACATTCAAGGAATCTTTTGTGCGTTATACGCCATCGGGTGGTTGCGGGGCAAGTTATTGTTCATGGATTGCAACCGATAAATCGGGAACTAAATATCATTTTGGAGGAACTGCGGATTCGCAAATTGTAGCAGTAGGACGGGCTGAGATCCGTGTCTGGGCTTTGAGTAAGGTTGTGGATCTGCATGGAAATCAGTATTCCATTAGCTACAACTCCGATGGAAACGGAGGCTATTGGCCAGTTTCTCTAAATTATGCAAATAGAACTATTGTATTTGGATATGCCGGAAGAGGTGATCATTCCCAGGACTATAGCCAGGGAGCGAACAGCCAGTTGGTGTATCGCCTAACGTCTGTTTCTATCCAGGTCAACGGTTCGGAAATCAGAAGGTA
>JAIOQL010000570.1 GCA_021413405.1 Leptospira sp. | reverse complement strand
ATCCTTTTCGATCGCATCGATCATTGGTGTCCCTGCGGGTCTTTACCTTGCCAATTTGTACAACTGGGCAATGCCCTTTTATGTATTGAGCGCAATCAGTATGATGATTCTTTTCCTTGGCTACAAAGTTCTTCCAAAAATCAATTCACATCGGGAAAATGTTAGTCCGAAAAAAATTCTACAGACGATGGAAGGAGTTTTTCAAAATCCAAACCATCTGATTGCATTTACGTTTATGATTTTCATGATGTTTGCTGGTTTTTCCGTGATTCCTTTCATCAGCCCGTTTATGGTTTTTAATGTCGGATTAACAAAAGAACAACTGCCCTACATTTATTTTTTCGGTGGATTATTTACATTTTTTACATCCCAGTACATCGGAAGACTATCTGATAAATTCGGAAAACCGAAAGTTTTTCGCATCGTTGCGGCCTTTTCAATAATACCACTCATTCTGATTACTAATCTTCCCCGCATTGAACTCGTTTATGCAGTGTTAATTACAACAATTTTTATGATTTTGATTTCTGGCCGGTTTGTTCCTGCTATCGCAATGATAAATTCTTCTGCAGATCCAGGATATCGTGGAAGCTTCATGAGTATCAATTCTTCGCTTCAGCAACTTGCATCTGGCGGGGCCTCAATGACTGCAGGGATAATTGTTACTTCCGCAAAGGATGGCTCACTTCAGAATTATAACCTGGTAGGTGCCCTGGCTGTAGTCTCAACAATTCTTTGCATTTTTCTTTCTACAAAAATGAAACCTGCAATTCATAATAGGTAGTATTTTTTCGCCTTACGCCAAAATACGGCTCAAACGCGTAAAAGTAGAAAGAAAAAAATTGAAATTCAGAAAAATGCTTTTGTTTCTTTCGGATTTGAATTATTGCCGAGAGTATCTGGGCGGCGGGTGGAAACCCCACCCAACTCGGCTACTCGTTACCCATAAGTTAAGAGTTTCCACACAATGGAAATGGAATATAGCTGATACAATCCTTTTGCTAAGCTAAGAACACCGGGGGGACCATCACTTTTTCTGCCAAGATGACCACC
>JAIOQL010000730.1 GCA_021413405.1 Leptospira sp. | reverse complement strand
ACCCGGGTTTGCCGATTTGGAATAAATGTCCCTCTCTGGAATGAAATCCCGTCTTCTCTTTCCTGAAGTCGGAAGATTCTTTTTGAGATCTTCGAGTTCTTTTTGAGCTGCGGAATTAGACCGGATGAAATTACGGATATCTTCCCATTCAGGATCGAAATCGTTCCCATACATGGCAAAATTCAGCAGGTCTATACTATCGTATTCACTCATACATTGTTAAACTTTACCGGTATTATCCACATGTCAAGTATACATTGATTGTTTTCTTATCTCTAAATACTTTGCTGTTTTGCAAAATTACTTGTCGGCGGATTGAAGTTTGGCTACCGGGATATCCGAAAATAAACGTATCTTACCAGACGGTTGCACTTAAATAATGAACGGACATAATAAAGAAAAAAGTAATGAACAGGAAGACCTGGAATGTAAAAAAGAAACCCCCGGAATAGTGATTCCCTTTCCCGGCACAAGACTGAATAAATTCAGAATCTACGAGCTTTTCAGGTCTATTTTCTATGAATAGTGCAAAACGAGTTGTTTGACTTTACTTTCCAGCACAATCCACATACCATGTCTTGAATCATATTCAAAAAGGCCGGCTTAGATGAAAAAATCAATCCTTCTCTTCCCAATCCTGTTATTTTCCTGTGCATCTCTTATGGAAAGCGGGCTTATTAAAAAGCCGGAGTTTAATTTTGAAAGGGTTGAAGTCACCACGATTACCCTTTCAGAAGTAAATTTAAAATTAATCACAACTGTCAAAAATCCGTATCCTATCTCTCTTCCCAAATCTGAGCTGAAGCTCGATCTCGAGATTGAAGGACAAAAGTTCACATCACTCAAAAGTGATCTGGGTGCGATAAAGGCAGATTCTACGGAACCATTGCCGTTTGATCTAAAAGTAAAATATTCCGATCTGCTGGCGATATATAAAAAACTCAAAGGCAAAGAAGCATTTTCAATGAAGCTAAAAGGAAACCTGGACATACCAATTCCTGCCTCTATCCGGACCGTTCCTGGAATTCCTGAAAAAGTTACATTTCCTTTTGAGGCGGTGAGAGATCTTCCTGCAATTCTTCCGGCGATCACGATTAAAAACTTCCGCATTCTGAAACCTTCTGTAGAAAAGATTGCAAATGAAAATAAAAACCCTGAAGTCCTCGTGAAAAAGGCAACTTCTTTCCTGAACAATCTTCTCGATAAAAAGGGAGGTTCTGTTACGTCTGCAGTAGAGGCAGGGCTCCAGGAACTCGATCTCAGCGTAGATGCAGAATTCGACATAGCTTTAAAAAATGAATCCAATGCGACGCTGCAATTTGAAAATATGAATTATGATCTGTTTCTCGGAACTGAAAAATTTCTATCCGGAAATTCCCAGACGATCAAAAATGAAGGCAAAGAATCAATCATAACTGTGAAGACAAGTTTTCCGCTAAAAGGCGTAACTCAATCTATCGCGAATGCAGTGAAAAACAGGAAGACAGATTTCAAACTTTCTGGCACATCAGGAATCAGGATTCCGGCATTGCCCGGAGAGGGTCTTTTGAATTTCCAGTATGATAAAACCGGTAGCTTTAGCTGGTAGACCTCGCAGGAGGTCTCGACCAGTTTTTTAGAAGTTTCTGAAACCGTTCGACATTCATCCGGTGTTTCAAAGTGTTTTCCCGGATTTCCCGATCGAGACTTTTCTTCAGATGTTCCTTGTCTTTTTTTCTGCTGAATCCCCAGGCGATATCCTGCTTTGCCTGTTTCAGCCTTTTTTTAAGTGCCTTTAGCTGGTTTTTATATTCTGAAATCACTGAAATCAGCTGGGAAATTGAAGTTGAGCCTTCCGTGTCCCCGGTATGAATGTCGCATAACGCAACAAGCATGTCAAGCCTGTCGAGATCATTTTCAGAATATGCTTTCTGGACTTCATGCCATAGTTCATTTGATCTCTCATCATTTACTTTCCGGTAATCCGGATGAAGTTTCCGGACAAGGGCCCTGTATCTTGCTTTTATCAGTTCATCAGTAGATTTGGTTTTTTCTTCTTTTGTTGCATGGTATTTTCCGGAATGTGTTTCCTTGTCTGAGAAAAAATCTGCTTTGAATTTTTCAAAAAAAACTTTATATGCATTTTTATTTCTGCGAAGCAGGTCGCGGAGGAGCGGGTTTGATGCTATAACTGTTTCAAACAGATCTGCAAGGTCGTCATTCTGATAGTCTGCCCTGGATTCTTTGAATTCTTCTTCCGTTCTATCGTAATATTTACCGGAATAGTACTCATTTGAATCATTTTTTTTGTCGGGCGTTTCCGGATTATTCTTTCTACTTTGTACAAGAAGATAGGCCTTATAATAACTTGTTTTTTTCTGGTATTTTACAAATTCTATTTCCCTGAGTAGCTGCTGCAATTCTTCCGATTTTTGTTCAAGCTCGCGCAGTTCAGTGATTCTTGCTCCAAAGAAAAGATTATACCACTTCGTAAATGCCGGCTGATCTTCTTTTTCAAATTCATCCCAGTCTTTTTTGAATTTTTCAATTTCCTTTCTGGTTTTTTTGAATCCGGAGAAATATTTTTTCCGGATTGGGATTTCATCAATTTTTACAAGCGAACGTTCTTTGCTGGCTCCTCTGGAATCAGTACCCGTCTTATTTTTTTTCACCAGTAGTCTTTACTTACCCTGATTCTGCCAAACAGGGTGTACCCAAGGGATGCGACAAAGAGTCCTGCCATTACATCGTAAAAGTAGTGCTGCTTAACAAACATCGTTGCAAGAGATATCATGATTGCCAGGAATAAAAAAGCCATAGAGCGTTTTGATAATCCCGTTTTTCCGAATGAAAGGAATACCAAAAGAAAGGGATTTGCGACATGTAAACTTGGAAGTGCGTTGTATCTGTCGTCAACCGAATAGAAAAATGCAACAAAATTCTGGAGAAAAGATCCGTCCGAAACGAAAAAACTTCTGTCAGGCCCTTGCACAGGAAAAAGGATGAAAAAAATAAATGCACAAAGATTTGTATAAATGTGAATAACATAGCCGCGGTTGAGGAATTCTGCTTCCAATGAAACCAGGAACATCCCAAGAGTTGTAAAGTAACAGAGCAGATAAATTGGGAAAAACTCCGGAACAAAAGGGATTTTTTCATCGATCGGAAGATCGGCCCTGAATGCTTCCCCCCGGAGACTGCCGATATACAGTGTTGTGAAATATGCACAAACCCACAATGTGTAGAACCCGGCCATAATAAGAAAATACTTACGGAAAATATCTTTATTCATTTTTTAACTTTTATATCAGATAGGTATTCGTTCCATTACCGGTTTTACTTTTTCAAGTATTTTTTCACGCTTGAGAGGCTTTACTATATAATCCATTGCCCCATTTTCCAGAACATTTTTTATTAAAGCAGGAGTGCTTTCATCCGAAATAAATAGAATCCTTGGCATCGTTCCGAGTTCTTTTATCTCCCAGAAAGCTGCATACCCGTCCATCACTGGCATATTGATTTCTATTGTGATCAGGCTGACGGTCTTGTTGGCTCTATATAAATCGACCAGTTGTCTTCCGGTTTCGGCAATTCCGATGATTTTGAATTCTTCTGATTCAAATATCTGCTGCAATTGTTTTGATTGAAATTTTGATCCATCAGCAATGATGACAGTGTGCTGTCTTCCACTTTTTGAAATACCCAGAGTTCCCATCAGGTATTTCCCGATGAAAGTGCATTTTCAATTTCTTTTCCCATTTCTTCAGTGCTCAGAACCTGGCTTCCTGCTTCTGCAATGTCTTTTGTACGCAGGCCTTTCTGAATTACTTTTCTGACAGCATCTTCAATTTTTACTGCTTCTTTCTCCATTGAAAATGAATACCGGAGCATCAGTGCTGCACTCAGTATTTGTGCAATTGGATTTGCAATCCCTTTCCCGGCGATATCCGGAGCAGATCCTCCTGAGGGTTCGTAGAGACCAAATCCTGATTCTGAGAGGGAGGCAGAAGGAAGCATTCCTATTGAACCGGTGATGACGGAAGCCTCATCGGATAAAATATCACCAAACATATTTTCACAGAGCATTACATCGAATTGTTTCGGTTTGATTACAAGCTGCATTGCTGCATTGTCCACATAGAGATGGTTCAATTCTACATCCGAAAACTCTTTTTTATGGATTGCGATGACCACCTCTCTCCAGAAAACGGAGGTCGTGAGCACATTTGCCTTGTCTATCGAAGTTACTTTTTTATTTCTTTTCCTTGCCGCAATGAACGCAGTTCTCGCGACCCGTTCAATTTCCCGGCGGGAATATTTCATTGTATCATAAGCAAATTCTTCCTGGCCGTTTCCTTCCCTGCCTTTAGGTTTCCCAAAATAGATTCCCCCGGTCAGTTCCCGGATAATCAGAATGTCAAGACCGTCTCCAATGATATCTGCACGGATGGGGGAAGCATTCCTGAGTTCAGGGTAAATGATAGCGGGCCTTAGATTTGCAAACAGGTCAAAGTGTTTACGGAGCGGGAGAAGTGCTCCTCTTTCCGGCTGAATTTCTGGCGGAAGTGATTCCCATTTAGGTCCACCAACCGAACCGAAAAGAATTGCATCCGAGTTTTCGCAAACAGAAAGAGTTTTTTCCGGAAGAGGTTTACCGGTCAGATCAATGGCGGCACCTCCAACTGGAACTTCTTCAAAGGAAAATTCATTCGGGTGACCGGCTGTTGCCTTTCTTAATACGTTAAGCGCGACCTTCATTACCTCCGGGCCTATTCCATCCCCGGAGAGCACAGCTATCTTTTTCATATATTCCTACTTTATTCCTGACAGGACTTCTTCAAAAATCTGGAGCCCCTGGTCTGCTTTTTCAATCATGATATTAAGGGGTGGCATT
>JAIOQL010000729.1 GCA_021413405.1 Leptospira sp. | reverse complement strand
TTATAAAATGGATTATTCCGATAAATCATCCCAATCCCAGATTAACCTCGAGACATATTTTGTAGTTGGTCAGAATAAAACACTCACTTGGGTCAATTCCAATTTTGCAGTTCAGGGAGGATCCGCGATTGAATACCTTGAAAACAGATTATGCGATGAGGTCAGAAAAAAGAACCAGATAGCGGCACTTGAAAAGAAACTAAAAACTCAGTGCACTAGGAATGATGTACGTAATTGCTTTCATATGTATGTAAATTTACGGATTTTAAATCCAAGATTTAAATCCCAGGATAAATCTTACCTGATAAACGATTTGAATGAGGACATCCGGAAGGCAATTGATAAGCATCTTGATAAGCTGATAAAAAAAACAGACCTTCTCGAAGAAGTCAAACTTCAAATGGAAAAAAGAACCCAGCTCAAAGAACTGGAAGATGCACAGAAGGGTTTAAGAAAAGCTTCCAAAAATAATATTCCAAAGCTCATGCCTCCAACAGGAAAGCCAGATGATCCGGGCCGGGTTTTGTTTGTTGCAGAAGGTGACTCGGCGATTGCAGGGTTGCGCCCGGCAAGAAATCCAAAACTTCATGGACTATTTCCATTGCGTGGAAAACCGATGAATTGCAAAGGAATGAGTCTTGCGAAGGCGTTGGCAAATGAAGAATTAAAAAACATAGTTGCTATTCTTGGATTGCCTCTTGATAGCAAAGTTAAATCAATCAAAGATTTAAACTATGATAAAGTGAGTATCATCACAGACGCTGATTTTGATGGTTATGCAATCAGGTCATTAATGCTTTCTTTCTTTTATGAATATTGGCCGGAGTTGTTTGAGATCGGGCTGATTCATATTTCTTCCGCTCCGTTATATGAAGTTGACGTTAAATGGAAAGACGCCAAAAAAGAAACAGTGTTTTGTATCGATGACAAGGACTATGAAATACTAATGGCCAAAGTAAAAAAGAATGGCGGAGAAATCACCCGCAAGAAACGAAACAAAGGTCTTGGTGAAACGGGAAAAGAGGCCATGAAATTTGCCGTTGATGAGTGTATGACCAAAATTAATGTTGAAAGTAAAAAAACTGCGCTGAAAACTCAAAACCTCTGGTTCCACAAGGATTTTGCAGAACAAAGAAGAGATGCAATTTCTGAATATGCAATGAGTGTAATTGAAGATTAAATTTTGAATGCGAAGATTTCTTTTCCAAATCGTGAGTATTTTTTGATTTTCGAACGGGTTCGGTAAATCGTTTGCGTGAATACGATGGGGCACGACGATAAGATTGTCGGATCTACGCCAGCTTGCGCCAGGTCCATAGCTTGCGATGTCTCTTCGATGGCATCCAATTCGAGCAATAAAACAAAAAGCAACGTCGCTGTCATTCCATGGGCAGATGCAATCAGTTTTAATTCAGCCCAATCTGCATTGAATGGACGAAAACTTCTTCTTTGCAAATTCTGATTTTTATTCTGA
>JAIOQL010000728.1 GCA_021413405.1 Leptospira sp. | reverse complement strand
ACACTCTTTCCCTATACGATGCTCTTCCGATCTGACTGCCCGAAGTGAGCCTGGCATTTGACTCATAGAAAGCATTCATTTCAAATTTAAGTCTTGCTTCTGCTGTATCAATATTGGCCGGAACATCACTTTCTTTTTTGTATCCGGAATCTTTGTAATCGAGTTTTATTTTGTCAAAATAGGTCTGGCCGAGTTCATCCAGTGAATTCGGAACTTCTTTTTTGTAAATTTTTTCCAGCCATTCGACGCCCTTTGGAACAGAAATCCCTTCCCTCGCCTTTGAATTATCGTTGAGTGTATAAAGATAGGCAAGCTGGTCATTCTCAAGAAGAGTCTCATCGAAATAGCCATAGGAAAGCATCATCTCTACCGGCTTCGGAGCTTTTTTCCCTGCGATAATATATTTAATGAAACTGGCCTGGTAGATGTCCCAATATGTCTTCGTTATATTTCGCCGGATCTTCCGGGCATCCGGATCCGCATCCAGAGGATTTTTCATTTGTTTCAATTTTATCATTTGAGCGGAAAATTCTTTCACTTTATCCGGTGGAAGTCCCGCAAAACTGATTATCTTACTCGCAGAGTTTTCAAGTTCTTTCCGGATTGCCGCAACATCGATCCCTGCTTCCAGTGCAGTCTCCACTTTGCCTGAAACCTGTGCCGGGGTCAGTGTCATCGAAATCTTTTTGGATTTTTCTATAAATGATTGCAGGTTAGGCGAAATCCCTGCAAAATCTCTTCCAAAGATAGATTTATAGCTCGCCAGGAATCCCTGGGTCTTTTCCGAAATATTTTCGGTAATTGGAATCACAACTTCAGGTTTACTATCCCCGTATCCGGTTTCAAGCAGATCAAGAATGAGATAATATTTCTCTATCAGACTGAGCGCACCGCCGCAATAAATATCGAAATCGTTGTTGAGTTTTTCTATCGCCTCGTCGAGATGCGTAAATATTGATTCATAGACTTGCGAAAATTTTTCGCAAATATTCACAAGCATCGTCACGTCAGCTTCAAAGAGAGCCGCCTGAACCTTAGGGTCCACAGAAAGGATTTTTCTCATGAATAAAAATTCCCTGTCGTCGAATTCTTCTTCATCATGGTATTCTTTTGCAAGCTGATCCCTGTGATCTTCTGCCAAAAATCCTGTCGTAGGTGGTTCCGGCAAACGACCTCCCCTTTCAAAAAAATTCCGGAGATTTTCGCGTGTTAACCTCAGGATCGGGTCCTGGATCTCCGGACCGGGAGCAGACAGGGGTTTTGACGGATCAATGTCCGGAAAAACGGAAGGACTGAATACATAATATGAAATTGCAAGATTGTCGGAATATTTTTCCATTGTGGAGGAAACCATCAGGATCTGGTTCACTTTTTTGTAAAGTTCCGCAATCTCTTTGAGAAGTGTCCTGGCAACCATAACTCCAAGCGAAATTTTTCCGGAAATAGTTTTTCTGATAGTGCTGTTGTTTACAGCATATGTCGATATTACGCAATTCTGAGCCGTTTTGATAGAATATGGATAACGTCCGGAAGAAAAAAGACTTATGATGCCAGGGGTCAGATTTGTTCCGGAAATGGAAAGTAAGGGTAGATTTCCTGTCTTTATTTTCTTTTCAATAATGAGCGAGCCTTCATGGAGTATATTCAGCGAATTTGCCGGGGCCCCCTCCTGAAAAATTACTTCCCCGGCAGGAACCGGAATCTTTTGATTAATTTTGCTTGTGTCAATTGGCATAAACGAACAGCTTAATTTTGTAGGAAATAAAATACAGGCTTAATTTGAAACTAATTTTTAGTTTCAAATATTGTCGCCGAAAGGTAACTGCTGAGAAGTTGAAAAAAAAAAGGGGCCAGGATGACGCGGATTTGGCTGACAAACACTGGTTAAACAATGATCGAGAATCTCAGCAAAACTAAAATAAAAGCGGGTTCTCTTTTGTCTTTCGGAAAGAGGACTCAGTTCAAAAGAAAACCAGGTCAGTATAACCCGTCCAATCAGTGTTATGTATGTGCTATTAGTAATATACCAGCTGCAAGCTAGTTATATCATTTATCCATTATCATGAAAATCAGAAAATACATAAAAAAAATCCAGGGTCGCCGGGCAGGAATTCTTACAAACCAGAGCGCCTTCGGGTGGAATAAAACCTACCATTTTGAAAATTATGCAAAATTCTTTGATCTGAAATATATTTTTCTCCCTGAGCACGGGCTATTCGCGGAACTCCAGGACCAGGTTTCAGGAAAAGAACTCCGGTATAACTACACGGGAATCAAAACTGAAAATCTCTATGGCGATGAAGAAATTTCTCTCTTTATCCGTGAGCAGGTTTTAGATGAAATAGACCTGATCATTTTTGATATCCGTGACGTAGGTGCGAGGTACTATACATTTCTAACCACATGCTTCTATATTATGCAAGGCGTTAAAAAACATAATTCGCAAAAAGGAAATAAGATCGAAATACTGGTAGTAGATTCTCCGAATCCCATAGGAAGAAAAGTAGAAGGTTCTCCTCTACAAAAAGAATTCTCTTCTTTCGTGGGAGTTGAATCTGTTTTACACAGACACGGACTCACTCCTGCCGAACTCATGAATTTCTATAACGGAGAATTTGACCTTGGAATAAAATTGTATACTATTCCAATCGGGATTGTTTATCCAAAAAAAGACCGGCACAAGACATGGGTCCCGCCCTCTCCCAACATTCCAACTCTTTCTACTTGTGCCGTATATCCGGGTCAATGTCTGCTGGAAGGAACAAATTTGTCCGAAGGACGGGGAACAACGAGGCCGTTTGAAATTTTTGGTGCTCCGTTCATTGATATACAGGATAAAAGTTTATTGAGTGAGCTTTTGAAATATGAATCCAATTCATTGACTTTGAGACCTCTCTTTTTTCAGCCGGCCTTCCATAAACACCAGGGAAAAATTTGCGGAGGATTTCAGATTCTGGGTGTGAATCCAAAAAAATTCCACAGTCTTCTTTTTTCCCTGCATGCCCTGCGGACAATTTCTGAATTTTACCCGAACAAATTCGAATACCTGAAAGGTGTGTATGAATTCAGATCCGACCGTCCGGCGA
>JAIOQL010000727.1 GCA_021413405.1 Leptospira sp. | reverse complement strand
TCTTCCTTTTTCTACTTTTTTTTACAAAAGTCAAGGAAGACTAACTTTTAAAGTGGGACACTTTTAGGGGATATGGTCAGTGAAACATTCTCCCAAAGAAAGGGCGATTCAGGAACGCATAGGGCACGTATCCGGGTAGTCCTGCAGGATAATAGAAAATTAACCACATCTGAACTGATCTCGGTAATGAGAAAGAAAATGCTCTTTTCCGAGAAAACTGAAATTCTATTTGAAGAAAGCGGTGATGTCATTTCAAGTCTTCTCTCTCCTGATTCAGGAAAAGTGAATCTGGAAATTCTTGGAGAAGACCTTTCAATACTAAGCGATCTCGGAGAGAAAATAAAAAAAGACTTATCCCAGATAAAAGGAGTAACTGATATCAAGGCCAGTCTTGAGGATAAATCAACAGAATACACTCTCCAGATTGAAACATTCAAATCTGCAATCTCGAATATTTCGAAAGATTATCTGGCATCATACCTGAAAATCGCAAACCGGGGATCACTGATTACAAAAATAAAACTACGGGAAAAAGATACAGATGTTCGCCTCAAATTCCGGGAACAGGATATAGATTCAATTGATAAAGTGCTGCGGATGAAAGTTAAATCTCCAGCCGGGGATTACATCCAGCTTTCCCAGATTGCAAAAATTGAAACGAGAAGTACCCAGACCGCAATTCTTAGACGGGGGAATTCAAGAGTAAATCTTGTTTCAGCAGATCTTGAACCTTCAGCACTCTCCAACGCAAATTCTGAAATAGAAAAGCTGATTCAAAAAAGAAAACTGCCTGAAGGATACAGGATCGTTTTTTCCGGAGACAAAGAAAACCTGGATAAATCTTTTGGTGAATTGTCTTTCGCCCTGATTCTCGCCGGGGTTCTTATTTACATGCTCATTGCGGGGCAATTTGAATCCCTAAAGTTTTCATTTGTCATGGTAATGACAATTCCGCTGATCTTCATCGGAACATTTCCGGCCCTATTTCTCTTTAACAAAAGTCTGAATGTGAGCTCATTTATGGGAATCGTTCTTCTGCTCGGAGTCGTTGTTGATAACGCGACTTTGTATTATGAATACGTTGAATTAATTCTGAAGGAGAAGGTCTCTCTGAAAAAAGCCATTGTCGATAGCGGGAAGATTGTACTTCGTCCAATCCTGATGAATAATAGTACAACAGTTGTCGGACTTCTTCCAATTATGTTTGAAATAGGAAGTGGAACTGAATTTCAGTCTCCGATGGCAGTTACCGTAGTCAGTGGTTTAATTGCCTCCGTTTTCTTTTCTTTGTATCTCATCCCGGTCCTATTTTATTTTATGCTGAAAAATTCCGAAGTCTCCTCAGTCCCTGATTCAAAAAATGAATCTGGCCCGACTCCAATCAAACCGCCGTTAGATGGCCTG
>JAIOQL010000568.1 GCA_021413405.1 Leptospira sp. | reverse complement strand
ATTCTGGAGAGCATAGCTCCTGTTTTTGATGATCGTTGTTTTGATAAGCAAATCACCATATCCCGACGGTGGTGAAATCGGTTCGTCATTTGTCACCGGAGGATGAATCGGGTCAGGTTTTGGAGGATCGCTGACCGGTTCCGGTTTTGGCTCAGGTTTTACAACCGGTTTTGGTTCCGGCTTCGGTGTTGGTGGAACAGGTTCTTTTTTCCCGGCGAGATATATTCCTGATGCGTTACCCGACACCTGGGGTGTCTGCTCATGATCATTTTCTTTCGCCATTTTCACTACAGCATCTTTTGTTGCAAAATATGCTTCGAGAGCAGTTACAACTTTGTCACCGTTCAGATCGCCGGTTTCAAGAGCCTTTCCGAAATTGTAGGTAAAGATTCCGTGGTTGATGTCTCCGCCGAGCTCCATCGAAGTCTGGTCGTCATCGGAAGAAGAAATTATTGCTTTGTTCTGAAAATAAAAATCTTCAGGATTCTGTTTCACTGTTCCGTCACTTCCGTCAGGGATTGGAACGTCACCCGCCCCTCTTGTTTTCTTGCCTTTCTTTGCGATCCCACCGGAAAAACAACAGTCGAAAGCAAAAACAGTTTTCGTTGACTTGATTGATTTCAGATAATCATTCAGTTCATCGTCACCAAGGTGAGGACGTTCATAACAAACAATCTTGTTTCGCATCCCGTTTGGTGCATTTTTATCCCGCTCAAAAATTCCATGGCCTGCGAAAAAAAGAAAAACGGTGTCATCAGAGTCCGCTTTTTTTCCCAGCGCCCTGATTTCTTTCTCGATATTGGCCTTTGTTATCTGGTTCCCGAGAAGGATTTTCACTTCATCAAAGTTCCCGACTTTTTTTATCTGGTCGTGAAGATACTTTGCATCTGCTTCACACAAATTGAGTTCCGGAATTTTAGCTTTGTTCCCGGTGTAGTTAGAACCAAAGATCAGGCCAAACCGTTTTTCAGCGGATAGCCCGTTTATTAAAAGAAAACATAACAAAAAAGACAGAGCAACCTTAAGTTTCATCGAATCTCCCATAAGACCCATACCGGTCTTGCATAATCAAACTTAGGGTTTAGTTTAGATGCTTCACAAAAAATGTCACGAAATTTTTTTGATTTTTTTAGTCCATATTTGGGCGGGTATTCCCATCCAGTATGCTTTTTCCCGCTCCGGTGAACGGTTTTATTATTAGGATTCGGCGATTCCTGAATCGCGTCTTCAAATTAGTTGACAATCCATTCCGTCTCGGGTAAATTTTAGTTATGGCCTCGACAATAATTAAAAGCATTCCCCGGTATGAAGGACTTTCTGTGACAAGGGAAGAATATCTCGATCTGGAAGAAGATGGGTTTCAATATGATGTGAAAAAAGGAGTCATGCATTTGTCACCAAGCGGAGAATTTGAACATGGAGAGAGAACGGGAAGCTTTATTATTGAAATCGGGAACTATCTCAGGAAAAATAAGATTGGAAGAGTTGTTGCTGAAATAGATGTTCTTTTGCCTGACGGTGGCGATCCGCTCCGTCCGGACATCAGTTTTTTGTTGAATGAAAATATGCACATAGTGAAAAAACATATTTTAGGAACTCCCGATCTGATTTGTGAAGTTCTCTCACCGTCGACAAAAAAATTTGATCTGGGTGAAAAAGCGGATCGTTATCTTTCCTCCGGGGGCAAGGAATACTGGATTATCGATTCTAAACTCAAAACAATCGAAGTTTGGAAAAACGTAGAAAAAAACGTGGAAAAAAACGTGGAAAAAAGAAGCCGCGGTACCATCTTAAAAAGTGAAATTCTCTCTGGATTTCAGATTTTCCGGGATCAATTTTTTGAATAGAAAAGTCTGAGGTGCAATAATGATATTATCCCAATTTGGTATATTCTGATTTAGGATGTAGACTATGATCGTTGAGAAAGACGATTTATACAAAGGAATTCAAGATATTCCAGGAACATCTGAAACGTGCCCGAAAGGATTCTAAGTTGACGCAAGTTGAAGTTTCCGAAAAGCTCGATCAGCCTCAGTCTTATGTTTCGAAAATTGAATCAGGTGATCGCAGAATTGATGTGATTGAATTTTGGAGACTCGCGAAGATTTACCGAAAACCAGCCGAATATTTTTTCAGATTTGACGATGAATTGGCTGAGAAGCGACAGATCAAAAGCGGAGTGTTAAAGGCTGCTTCAAAAAACAGAAAGAAGTGATCCCAGTTGAAACTCAGTGTGATTTAACAATTCTTTTTCCATCAGATCAGACTCACCACTCTTTTTCGGGGAAGCACGATCCGGCCGAAGCTATTGATCTTTAAACTTAATTCATGCATTTGTGCCAAAGGGATTTTGTTAGAAGTAATTTATGAAACTAA
>JAIOQL010000020.1 GCA_021413405.1 Leptospira sp. | reverse complement strand
GCAGGTGTTAGCCGGAGTGGCGTCGGGGGTAAATTAAAGAATGGCTACCCATCATCACGAGATCCAATCAATCCTATCACTCCAGCAATCGTAAGAATTGGCCCAGAAAAATAATTAGTAAACATAGTAGCTATAATTCCTGAAGCAATGAGAAGAAGCGAAAAGAGTCTTGCCATTTTAGCTGTTTTGGAGTATCCTATAATTACTCCGAACACCAAACTAATAGCACTAAAGAATGCGGCAAAAACTCCTTTGGCACCTAAATCTGCTAGATCTTTCACGCTTTCTTTTGCTTGGTTTTGGGATTTGCTGCCAATGCCTTGCTCGATACCAATTTTTGCCGCCCCACATGCCGTACCCGCAATATTGCATGCTCCGCCAAATATCCCGAAAATTCCAAAAATTAGTGCGATGATCATAGTAGCTCTTTTCATTTTATCCCTTTTTTGTATAGATTGAATTTTTGAACTGTAGCCTTATTCATAGCAGACTTTCTGCATTACGTTACTTAAATGAAAGCACCATTTTTCATTTGGGTTTATCGACCAAGGAAAACCGCATTTATTAATATCGCAGACTTTGAATTGCTTTTTTTCTGAAAACTTATTTGTTACGCAGTATTCATATCTGCTTCCGGACTGCTTGGTAACAATCATATTATCTCCGTAAGAGTAAAGGGTTTCGCAAGTATCGATAGCAGATAATTGAGACGATGAGAAAAACAAGATTATTCCTAAGATAATTAACTTACATTCTAATTTGACAATCATGACTTCTCCATTTGTAGTATTTGGTGGGAACAATTGAAACAATGAAGCTCCTTATCTATTTAGCTCCCCCGCGCCATTTCGGCTAACGTACCCCGGCGATGCGACGTTGACCGTGCCCACCTGAGCGAAGCGAAGGCTTGGGACTGGCACGAGATTGCGAAAGCAATCGTAGTGACAGAGGTCAATGTGGTCGCAGACCCGAGCCGACGCTCGTCGGCGCAGCGCATGCGCCGGTGTTAGACGCTGGTTTTTTTGTAATAACTGATATTTTAATCAACTAACATTTCCTGAATAATCGCTTTAATTCTTTGTATCGTTTTTGAATCTATTTTACCTAATTTTTTTACGAGTCGTGATTTATCGACTGTTCTAATTTGATCCAAAATAACCCATCCTTTTTTGTTTTGAAAAGATAATTCGGCTCTTGTAGGATAGGATTTTGATTTAGTGGTCAATGGTGCAATGATCACAGTGCCAATAAAGCGGTTCATTTCATTGGGGGAGATGACAACACAAGGCCTTGATTTTTTTATTTCACGTCCAATTGTGGGATCCAAATTGATTAAAAATACATCGTATTGGGAAATTACCAATTCCAACCCTCTGTGGATAAATCGACGGAATCCGGAATTACTAATTTATCATCTCTATTTTCTGCCATGTTTTTGAATTGTTTTTCCCAGTCTTCCCGTGGCTTTGATTTAAATGGCACAATGATTAATTTGTTATGGTCTAGTCGTAAATCGACTTCATCTTGAATATGACATTCTGCGAGAATTGCTTTTGGTATTCTTATTCCTCTGGAGTTGCCGATTTTTACTATGGAAGTTTTCATTTGTAATTACAATGTAGATACGTTAGAGACTGTCAATATAAAACTGAATTTTTCGGGTTAAATTATTTCCTTTAAAGAAGAATAATATCCCGAAAATGGCCTTCGGTAGTACAAATGTGATAAGCTAATCATAAGAACTATTTTTTAAAAAAACTTGCGTCTAACGTACCCCGGCGATGCGACGTTGACCGGCCCACCTGAGCGGAGCGAATGCTTGGGACTGGCACGAGATTGCGGAAGCAATCGTAGTGACAGAGGTCAATGTGGCGTAGCCCGAGCCGAC
>JAIOQL010000567.1 GCA_021413405.1 Leptospira sp. | reverse complement strand
TCCAAGGATTATTCTGATTAAAGTTGTCTTTCCTGACCCATCAGGACCAACAAGCCCAAACATTTCCCCCTTGTTCACTGAAAAGGAAACATTGTTCAACGCATGAACCGAATCGAAAGAGTGGGAGAGACTTTTGAGTTGGAGAATTTCTAAATTGTTAGGCATTAGGCTTGAGGTATCTAAAATAAGTTTAATAAAAACGGTTACCTTCTTTTGTATTGAATAATTGAAAAAAATCCTGATGTGAAAATTCTAAATCCTAACATCTCCAACCATCCCTGCCTTTAATTTCTGTGCCGGATTTGGAACTTCACTTAAATCTGTCAGCTTTCCAATTTGTGTTCCCGGGTTTACAAGTTCTCCTGTTTCTACTGATATTTTTGTTACAAACCCGTCAGAAGGTGCCTTAATTGAGCAATCTCTCAGCTTTTTCTTTGCAAGATCAACTTGTGCCAGAGTTTGATCATATCGGCCTTTTGCCAATTCTTTTTCTTCAGTTCTGCTTCCATTAACTGATTTTTTATAAGCTTCATTTGCCTGATTGTACTGACCTTCGGTTACAGATTTTCTTGTTTTTGCGTCATCAAATTGTTTGGCGGTAATTGAATTTGTTTTATTCAATTCATTGAACCTGTCAAAATCTTTTCTCGCACTTTCGTAATTGGCTTTTGCAGTTTCCATCATTTCCTTTGCCGCAGCAACATCTTCAGATCTTGCTCCACGATTGATCAGATCCAGTTGTGCCTTTGCCTGTGCAAGTGAAGCCAACGCCTGACGTAACTGAAAAACATATTCGGTTGAATCCTTCATTTTTCAGGATTGCAGTAACCAATCCTGACACCTGAGAACTGACCAGAATATCAGTTCCTTCAAGTGTGCCTGATGTTTCAATTTTACTATCAGTGGAACAGGAAAATAATAGTAGAGCAGGTAACAGAATAAATGATAGTTTTGATTTCACGGTAACTCCGTATTTTATGAGTTTATTGATTTCTTAATAATTAATTTGCTGTTTGTTTTTGTTCTATTCCCATCAGGAACACTGAAAAAATATTTTTGAAAGCACCGTCAAAAGTATGCGGTGAGTTAACCAGATAATTTGGAACCATAATCGTATTGACTGCTGCAAGAAAAACTTCAATGGTCAACTCGGGATCAATATCTTTTCTGATTTCCCCACGGTCCTGCCCATCCTTGATCACAGCGGCAAGACTTTTAATCCGTTCCCCGCGGAATTCCAGCATTTTTTGAATCAGGTCAGGACGGTGTTTGGTTACATCTCGCATGGCATCTTTTGAAATTTTCGCACCGAATTTGGCAACTGTAAAGAAAATCTCATTTAACCGGTCAATACTGTTCCTTTTGTGGTCATTGATGATTTTATCAAATTCCGCTTTGATCTTTTTCATCATGTGTTCAATGGCGGCTTCAATCAGTTTATCTTTTGTTTCAAAGAATTTATAAAGGGTTTTCTTGCTGATTCCCATATCCTGA
>JAIOQL010000566.1 GCA_021413405.1 Leptospira sp. | reverse complement strand
TGCTAAACATTGGAATCCTGTTCACAAATCCATTGAACAATCAATTTTTCCTCTCTGGTGTTTTGATGAAATTAAATATTGACGGTACACCTGATCAGCGAATTCTAACAAAAAAACAATAAAGGAACTTATGAAAATATTTTTTAGATTATTGATTCTTGGAATACTTTTGTCCCTGACAGGTCATTGCCTGATTCTGGATAAAGCCGGTCTCACTATACCCGACAGAATTACGGGAAGTGAAGCAAAAAACAAGATTATCACGGCTGCAGTCATCACAGATCTCGTGAATTCAAGCATTTTATCTGGAGGGAGGGGTACATACGTCTCAATTCTTTCTCTTTTAACCGACAAAGTCGCCGGGATCAACACATCCGGATATTATGTAACTTCCGAAGTCGATGCCTGTGTAAAAAATATTCGCGGTGCAACCGGATTCATACTTGGAAGCTTTCTTACAGTAGCTTTGGTCAACAAATGTCATCTAAAGGAAGACAAAAAAATATTGGATCAGCCATTACCGGCTATCTGACACCGTTTTCAAAATCCCGATATCGTTTTTCCGGCAGAGAAATGTTATTTCTAAAATTGCGCAGTTTCTTTAAACAGTTTTAGAATTACAAAATGAAGTTAAAAAAAAGAATTTCCCTCCGGATTCCCGGCACTTCCGCAAACCTCGGACCGGGGTTTGATATCATGGGGCTTGCTCTCAGGATTTATAATAAATTTGAATTTGAGTTCGCAGAAAATAATGATTTTTCTTCCTTATTGGAAAACGGGACAAAACCTCCTTTCGAACCGGAGGACGACCTCGTCCTCTACTCCTATAAACGTTATTTTGAGACATTTTTAAAAGGCGAAAACCCTCTGCCATACAAAGTACGAATGAGTCTCGGTTTGCCTATTCGCGGAGGACTGGGATCAAGCGCAAGTGCAGCAGTAGCGGGATTCACATCTGCAAATTACATTCATAAGAAAATTTTTAAATCCAAAAAAATTCCTTCAAAGGAAGAGTTTCTTTATGAACTTGCAATGATTGAAGGTCACCCCGATAACACTACACCTGCTTTTTGCGGAGGGCTGATTTTTGCCTATTTCACAGATGAGAAAAAACTTCATTTTTTCAAAAGAAGATTCCCCGGGAATATTTCCCTGCTTCTGTTTACGCCTGACTTCCAGACACCGACAAATGATTCGAGGAAAAAGCTTCCATCAGAATACCCGGTGAAAGATGTAATTTACAATATGGCAAGGGTCGGTACATGGATGGAGTTTTTGCGGACAAAAAAATTTGAACACCTGCTCCTGGCTTTGGGAGATAAATTGC
>JAIOQL010000565.1 GCA_021413405.1 Leptospira sp. | reverse complement strand
ACGCAATTGGATTTGCCTGGGATGGCTGCTGCTTTGCAAGACTGGCGGGAATTTTCAGCTCCAGTCCCGGCCGGATCAGGTTTGGACTGTCGATCTTGTTATATTTTAAGAATTCTTTCCACTTCCTCGCGTCATTCAACTGCTCTTTGGCAATTTTATGTAGAGTGTCTCCTTCCTGCACCTTGTATAATTTATAATCCTCAGCCGATATTCCGGCAGAGGTTATGATAATGACTGAAATAATAATCTTATGAAACAAATGCATTTTGGACTTCTCCCGATATATTCGATATAGAATCGGTTTTATCACTGGTAAACAATATAGTTGTTAAATGCTCTCCAAATAAACAAGAGATATTTTAGACATTGCAAAATAATTGGACTGCCTGAAAGTATCCTCAAACTTTAATTTTAGACATCAGGAGTTCTACTATGAGAAAGATACCTACAGCATTATTTGCATTGTTCATAGCTATGGCATTTGCTTTGCAGGCAAATTCATGGGACATAGCAAGACCGGAACCGGTTCAATTAGCAAAAAAAACCAAAGAAAAGACTGACGAAGAAAAATCCGAGAAAAAAGAAAAATCATCTAAAAAGTCCAAGGCAAAAAAAGAAAAAGAAACTGACGAGGAAAAAGCAGACAAACCTTCTAAAAAGTCAAAAGCAAAGAAAGAGAAAGAAGACGGTGACGACGAGAAGGAATCCAAATCTTCCAAAAAAAAGAAAAAAGACAAGGAAGAGAAGTCTGACGATGAATCATCAGTAAAAGATAAAAAGAAATCAGAAAAAGACGACGATTCAGACAAAGCAGAAAAATTATCAAAGAAACATAAGAAAGATAAAAAATCAAGTGATGGAAATTGCTGTAAAGTTTGCTCGAAAGGTAAGCCTTGCGGTGATGGATGTATATCAAAAGACGAAGAATGTCACAAGGAAGGCGGATGCGCCTGTTCAGGAAAATAATTGCCTAAAATCATTTCTGTTGGCACTGCCTCTGCGGAGTTCAAAACTCCGCAGACAGTTGTCAAAGGATTCGTTCAAAAAAAATTCGCAAACCGCAACAAGGACATCAACCGGCTCATCGGTGCATTTGATAATTCAAGCATAGACACCAGGTATTTTGTCTGTCCAATGGAATGGTTCGAATCTCCACATAGCTTTTCCGAGGTCAATGCAATCTATGTAGAAAAATCTGTCGATCTGGCAGTCAAAGCAATCAGTAATTGCATCAACGACAAGGGATTCGATATTTCGGATTTTCAGAAAATTATTTTTGTTTCAAGTACGGGTCTTTCAACTCCAAGCCTTGATGCCCTGATAATTAACAAGCTAAATCTCGACAGACACATACGCCGCACTCCTGTCTGGGGACTTGGCTGTCTCGGCGGTGCAGCCAGCATCAGCCAGGCCATGGAATATACGAAAGCATATCCGGAAGATGCAGTACTGATTGTTGCAGTGGAACTTTGCTCGCTCACTTTTCAGCAGAATGATTTTTCAAAAAGTAATGTTATTGCCACTGCACTTTTTTCGGATGGTGCTGCTTCGGTCCTTGTTGCTGGTGAAAAAAACAAACACTACGATAAGCCGGGACTAAAGTGCATTGACACTCTTTCAACGATCTATCACAATTCACTTGATGTCATGGGATGGGAAGTGGAAGACTCCGGCTTGCGCGTTATTTTCAAGAAAGACATTCCAATGATAGTGCGCGATCTGGTGAAACCAAATATAATGGAATTCACAGGCGCAAATGATAAAGCGTTAGGCGACATTCTTCACTTTGTTGCACATCCCGGTGGACTGAAAGTCATAAATTCATATGAAGAAGCGTTGGATCTGAAATCGGGGAGCTTGAATCATTCCAGGAAAATGCTCGCTGAACACGGGAACATGTCTTCTGCGAGTGTTCTTTATGTTTTGAATGATTTTCTTTACAACGGAAAATATTCCCCGGGCGATTTCGGACTGATCACAGCACTTGGACCCGGATTCAGTTCCGAGCTGGTTCTATTTCAGGCAGCATGAATCTGTTTTCCTGTTTCATTTTATTTCTGGCACTTCAGAGAATCGGGGAACTGATCCTCGCAAATAGAAATGAAAAAAAGATCCGCGACCAGGGTGCAATAGAATACGATGCAAAAGGATACAAATTTATCGTCCTTATGCACCTTTGTTTTTTTATCGCCCTGATTTCCGAGAATTTCTATTTTGAAAGGGGAACAAATCAATTTTCAATTTACCTGCTATTCGGATTTGCCGGAACACAAATTCTCCGCTATTGGGCAATCAGAAGTCTTGGAGAAAGATGGAACACCAAAATTCTGATTTTACCGGGTCAGTCTCTCATCATTTCCGGACCGTATAAATTTATGAATCATCCAAATTATATTGCTGTGATTCTCGAATTTGCAATCATTCCGTTGCTCTTCTCCTGCTATTACACAGCGATTCTATTCAGCATTCTAAACCTGCTCATCCTTAAAAGACGGATCGGGATTGAAGAAAAAGCACTCGGAATCAAAAAGTAACACCTATCCCCTTTTCACTTCAGAAGTTATGCACAATGGATTATTCTCTGAATCACGGAAAAATGCCATCCACAAATCGGAGGATTCCATTCTAGCAACTATCGCCGGTTCCTGATCAAAGTGAATCCCCATTCCAGAAAAAGACTCATAGACTTCTTTTAAATTATCTACTTCAAAATAAATAATCGATGCCGGATGATCAAATTCCTTTTTTTCCGGAATTGATAGCATAAGCCTGATTCCACCACATTCAAAAAAGGCCATATTCGGGGGAACAGTAAACAGATGCTTTAGCCCGATCTTATCCCGGTAAAAATTCACAGCGCGTTCAAGATCAGTAACATTTATTGCGATTTGTGAGATTTTTTTTAGGATATTTCCACTCCTTTGGTGAAAAACCGGCCTGATTCACTGAGTATTGGATATTCCACGCTCCGTCATTGTTCCGACAAAATCTCTTTTTAGTTCAAAAAATCAGTTGACACTAAGACTGAGTCTCAATATCCTGAAATTGAAGGGTATTGCCGAGATGGATAAATGTCACTGTTCTGGAATCTCATTTGAAAAAATTGTCGATTCAGCAAAACGACGGAACTGTAGCTATAAACAAGTTGTAACCGAGCTTGGTGTTGCAGATACATGCACCGCCTGTAAAATCGATTTAGAGCAATATTGTGACTCGCGTCTTGATCTGGTAAAGATTGCAAGCTAGCCAATTAATAAATCTTTCTCTTTTTACAGAAGTCTTATCAAAAGCAAAAGACAGTCCCAGAAAACGCGCAAATCATAATTTTCATTCACTTCCGGAAGTCTACCAGAGATTCCTGAATGTGCTTACTAAAGATACATACGTTCAGCCACACAAACATTCTGATCCTCCAAAACCGGAAACTTTCCTGATTCTTGAGGGGAAACTGGGGTTTTTCATCTTTGACAATGATGGAAATATTACAGAAAAATATATTCTCTCATCTGCTGGCCCGTCATTTGGCATTGATATTCAACCTGACGTCTGGCATTCGATTGTCTGTCTAACCGATTCTTGCATATGCTTCGAAGGAAAGTCTGGACCGTATGATCCTTCAAGCGATAAGAATTTTGCCAAATGGGCCCCGTCTGAAGGTTCTCCCGAAGCGATTTCCTATCTTAAAAAACTGAAAAACAATCTGGATTTTTCTTGAATGATATAATCCGGATTTTTAAAGTTCTAATATGCTGAACCTGCCCTTCTACCTCTCATCGCTTTTCGGCCTGATCAGCGCAATTCTCATTGTTTATGGAATCGCAACCAACGGATCGGAAATATACACCAGACATAGCCTTGGCTACAACATCAATATAATCTGGGGAAGTGTAATATTTTGCGCATCCATGTTCTTCCTCGCCCTCGGAAAATATTCTGCCCGCAAAAAAATCTGAACAAAGCTTTTTCCTGTGAACACTTTACGTTTTCTTTTTTTCATAACTGACATAGGTTTCATAGTATATTGGATTATCACATTGTTTCATCTGATCCCGGACGAATATCTTTTTCCGGATTACAGAAATCCCGTAACCGTTGCCTGGAACTGGTCATTTTTTCCGCTCGATATGTTTATATCTGCTACGGGTCTTCTTTCAATTTATCTTAAGAAAAGAGATAATAGAATCTGGAAAAATATCGCACTCATATCCCTGATCCTGACTTTTTGTTCCGGGCTCCAGGCAATTTCTTTCTGGACAATTGCGGGATATTTCGATATTTCATGGTGGTTACCAAATTTATTTCTGATGCTCTATCCACCTTATTTTATATTCCGGATTGCGAAAGATTCTCTGGAATAGCAGTTCATTTTCGTCATTCCGGCAAGCAAAGCGCGACCAGAATCTGAATTAAAAAATCTAAAGAAAACGGTTCTGGTCAAGCCAGAATGACACTTTTTCCAAATTGAGATTGTCTCATCGTTTTACATCTCGCAATGAGACTCATCTGCGCTTCATTTTTTTCCTGATCGTCGAACAGCTACAAATTTTTCGATAAATTTTCTCTGACATCTTTTTCATCCTGTTTCAGTTGTGAAATCAGATCGTCCACTGAAGAAAATTTTATCTCATCCCGGAGTCTTCTCAAAAATTCCACTTTAATTATTTCTCCGTACAGATTCTCCTCGAAATCCAAAATATATGTTTCAATGCTCATCGCCTCATTTCCGAATGTAGGATTGCTTCCAATATTTGACATGGAAGAAAAACTTTTTCCTTTCCAGGTAACAACTGTCTGATAAACACCGGGAAGAGGAGTGATCAGCTCTTCGGGAATAGATAAATTTGCGGTTGGAAAACCAATCGTGTTTCCTCTCTTATGACCAGTGATTACACTTCCGCTCAGACTGAAATTTCGTCCCAGGAGTCCTGTTGCTTTTTCCATATTACCCTGTAGCACAGATTCCCTGACCAGCGAACTCGAAATTTTTTCATCTCCAAAAAAGACAGGATCCAGTTTTTCCACAGAAAATTTCATTTCTCCGGTATGGGTCTTCAAAAATTCAAAATCCCCTCTTCTGTCCTTCCCGAACCGGTGATTAAATCCAATGACAATGCTGCTAGCCCTGATGCTTTCTATGAGAATATCCCGCAGGAAATCTTCCGCGCTCATCCGGGAAAATTCCTCTGTAAATGGAAGTATAACAAGATAATCAATCCCTGATTCTGCAAAAATTTCTCTTTTCAGATCCTGTGAAATGATACTCTTTAATTTTCTGTTCTTTTGGAGAATAATGGCCGGGTTTGGATAATATGTAATTACAACTGACGGAATAACTTTTTCTTTTGATATGGCCAGGATGCGTTTCACTAGAGCTGCATGACCAACGTGAATTCCATCAAAGTTTCCCAGTGTAACTACAGAGCCCTTCGGGAATAACCCGGACGTTTTCTTTAAACTGTCTATAACTATCAAATTTTTCCTTGCAGCGTCACTTTGTTTTGAATAGAAATGTTTAGAATGAAATTTTTTCCGCTTATCCCGTTAATTTTCATAGCTCTCAGTTCGCTTTTCACAGAAGAAAATCAGGTTTTAAAAAAATCAATTAACTTCACTGTCGTCGGAGAGAAAGGAGAGAAATTGAATCATGAAGATTCTGCAACTTTTGATGAACTGCGGACATGGGCAAAGTTTCAGATGCTTGAAATCATTCCTGACAGCAGCCTCTTCGGTCTCAAAGACGGAATTTGTAGAATGATTCCAGAAGCGGGATTTTCTTTTTTCTTCACTATTGACACATCTGTAAAGAGAACTATCTATTTATACTTTGACCTGACATCTTACAAAGCTCATTCTAATTCAACATACCCTTCCAGAACTTTGAATATTTACGTAAATGGAAAACTTAAGGAAAGAGTAACGTTTCAGAAAGAGAGGGTTTTCAAAAACCCTGTTCGGGTTTCGCTCGATCCGGCAGAAAGCCCGGGCGGTAGAATTGATGTGAAATTAGTCCCTGATCCTACAACGTATGGTAGATTTTGGGGAATTTGGGATGCGTTCTATTCTTTTGAAAGAACAGATGATTACTTGTAATTTTTGTTAAATTCGTCTTCGCTAATTGTCTGAAAATATGTTGTCAGACCTGCAACCTTGAACACCTTCTCAATTGGTGGTTTCATATTTGCAATTTTGAGTTGTCCCTTCAGATTTTGCACAAAATTCAGTTGCTTTATGAGCATCCCGATTCCTGAAGAATCTATATAATTGAGCTTTTCCAGATTTACGACCACCGAGTTATTTTCCGCTGAAACGTTAGATTCAATGAATGTCTTGAAGTCTGTTGCGGTATAAATATCCAGACTGCCGGAGAGGTCTATTATGCTGGTGTTGCCAGTTTTTCTAAGCTTTATTTCCATTTACCACACCTTTCCATCCATAGGTTAAAAAATAAAATATTTTTTTCAATCGTAAATTTTTCTATTATAACATAAAAGTATACTAATTATCAGAGAAAAGCCGAAAATAAATAGTAATCAGGTTTTTTTATCCAAAGTCAGTTTTTGGGGATAAATCGCCCGGGAAACATATATCGCAGATACGCAGGTTAGAGAATGGCAAAAATACTTTTTTTAATAATTTCCGCAATTTCCCTGGTTTCAGGAATTCACGCAACAGAATTGAATGTTGATGGGTCTTTCAAAATCAAACCCTATAGCCAAAAACAGCTTTCTGATCTCGAGTTGCTATCAAGAGACATTAACGATATTCACAAAAAAATTCTGGAACTTCTTCCCTATATGAATAAAGAGAAGAAAATCAACAATAACCAGTATTTGAAAGAAACTTCGGCCCTGAAAGATATTCAGAGGCCCTATAACATCCAGTTTATGATAAATGAGAATTTTGCGGTCGGTCTGAATCTCGAAAAGGGATCGGATCCCAAAGCAGCGACCAGTATAAAACTTGAATCAATGCGATTTACGCGAAGAAGGTCAAGACTCGGCAAATATAGCGGAGAAGATACAACCATTCAGGAAATAATCAATACTTCGGCCGGAAAAGTGGGTTATGACGGCATAGAATTGCGGATCAAAAGAACTAGGGAATCCGGAGTTGAAGAAAAAAAATATACCCTGCTCAACATGGTCGATCCAAAAGAACGTGTTAAACTCGTACGAAGCTATCGGGACAGCATTGACGCTGCAATGCGATATATGGATAAAATAATTGAGAGCGCAGAAGATCAGGAACTCATCGAAGCTGCCAAAACAATAAGGGAATTGAGATAACACAGAAAGGAAAAGAATTTCCTGATTTTTACGAAGTACTATCAATTCCCTACGGGTCAAGCGCCGAGTTAATAAAAAAAACTTTCCGGGAGCTTGCGAAAAAATTTCATCCTGACAACAAAATCACCGGGTCAGAAGAGAGATTCAAACAAATTGCAATTGCCTATAAAACTCTTACAAGTAAGTTGCAACGGGATGCGTATGACTCCGCATACCAAAAATATAAAATAAAATTTACGATCCGAAGCCTCTCTCTCGCAGGGCATAAATTCGTTTTACCCCAGTCGAGGATTGTTTATCCTTCTTCCATGACATATTTTGCACAGAGAGGGTTATTGCGCGTCGGGTTTAGAACCAAAGACAGAAAGCGGTATTCCGGGATCAATCATGATGTCAGTTTACAGATCAGGAAAAAAGAAGCTTTGTTCCGAGTCCTTGTTAAGATTCCGCTCACTGTGAGAATTCTTTGTCCGGAGTGTTTCGGATCAAACATTTATTGTGAATCATGCGGGGGTCAGGGAACCTACAAAGGCACGAGAAATCTGGAGGTTCTTTTCGAACCGGAACTAATGGTCAATGACCGGGTCTATGAATTTGAACTTTCCAGATTTCGTCCTGACAAATTTATCCATTTTAAAAAGAAAATTCTCAGGGTTAAAATTGAAATTTTGCCGTAGATATTTTTCTTGTTTTTACATGGCCTGCAATAATCTGATATTGTTCTAACTGAAACTCTATGCAAAAAATACTGAAATTCAAACCGATTTATAAAGAAAAAATCTGGGGTGGCTCGAAGCTAAAAACAAAATTGAACCGGCCAGTGAGCTCTGACCGGATTGGCGAATCCTGGGAAATTTCCGATTATGGAAATGATCTGTCGATCATCGAAAATGGTATTTTCGCAGGAAAAACACTCCGCGAAGCATACACTTCTCATAGGAAGGATATACTTGGCGAAGTTTTCGGTCAGGAGGAATCATTTCCTTTACTTATCAAGATCATTGATGCAAAAGAAAAATTATCAGTGCAGGTTCACCCCGATGATAAATATGCTTCTGAAAAGGACCCGGAAAGTTCAGGCAAAAAGGAAGCCTGGCTCATTTTAGAGAGTGATCCGGGAGCAGATATTGTCTGTGGCTTCTCAAAGGATGTGCAAAAGGAAGAATATCGAAATCTTATTCTGCAAAATAATGCCGAAGAAGTTTTACAAAAAATCAGGATCAAAAGCGGGGATGCATTTCTTCTGAATCCCGGAACAATTCATGCCATTGGAGCTGGAGCCCTGATTCTCGAAATTCAGCAATCCTCCGATTCAACATACAGGGTTTATGATTATGGGCGTCCCGGAGACGATGGAAAGCCAAGACAGCTTCATCTCGAAAAAGCACTGGATGTAATCAACTTTCATAAATCGGGAAATGAAGAGAAGCTGATCCCAAAAAATTTAGAATGGAAATTCGGGGAAAGAAAGCTTCTTACCGGCAACGATAAGTTTCGTCTGGAAGTCCTGAATTTCGGGGAACATTGCATTGTTCCATCAATGTATGTAGAAGATGTATTCCAGGTTATAAACATTCTGGATGGAGAGTGCAGTTTTCCAGCCGAAAATATTTCGTTCAGAAAAGGTGATTCATTTCTGATTACTGCATTTGGAATGAAGGAAAAAATTGAGCTTAAAACTTCTTTTGGAGCCCGATTCGCATTAATGGGAATTGGATCGGATTGGATAAATTTTAGAAATTAAAGCTGCAACCGGGGAAAAATCCCCCGGTCATAGAATTTAAATTATTTGTTTGCTGGAGCTTCGTCTTTTTTATCTGAAGTTGTCTGTGGTTGAGTGTCTGTTTTTTTATCTGAAGCTGGTGGTGTGTCTGACTTTTTTTCACCTGACTCTTCAGTTTTTTTATCTGAAGCCGGTGGTGCGTCCGGCTTTTTTTCGTTTTCAGCCGGTTGCTCAGATTTTTTTTCTGCCGGAGGCGCTTCTTTCTTTGGAGGAGCAGCTTTTTGTTTATCTTCTTTTTGCTCAACCTTTACGACCATGAACGTTACTCTTCTGTTTTTTGCATCCGATCCATCAATACCTGGAATCGGTTGAGACGATCCTGCACCTTTTACAGTGATCCGGTTTGCAGGAATTCCCTGTTTAACCAGAGCATCTTTAACAGCGCTTGCACGTTTTTCTGAATAGTAAATATTTCCTTTTTTCTTGCCTTCTGGATTTTCAGGCCCGGTAGAGTCGGTGTGACCTGTGATTTCCAGAGAGTAGTCAGCAGGGAGTTTATCAAGTGATTCCTTGATCAGGGATACATTAGCCTTGGCCCATGTTCCAAAGTCTTCCTTTCCAACTTCAGCACCTTTGTAATCGAAGCCAGGTTTAGACGGAGAATTCGGATAACGGTAGGTTTTCAGTTTATCGTTAACTTCTTCTGAAGGATCAACTTCCATTGCCCTCATGTTTTTCATTTTTGCATCTTTCTCTGCACTGTCATCAGTTTGTTTTGCAGGAGGTGGCGTTGGAGCCGGCTCCTCTTTCTTTTCTTCCGACGCACAAAATGTGAGACTGATCGCAAATAATGCTATTAAAAGTATATTTATTACTTTATTGTTCATATATAACCTTCCTTTTTCGTGGATTTGAACGAATTATAACCAGTGTTTCGGGATAATGAGAAATAATAAAACACTTTTTGGAAACTTTTTTCTGCACTTATGATAATTGAAGCTACAGTTACTGAAGAATACGAAAATTTAAGACTGGATCATTTTTTGAATCAGTATACGGGAGATGAAATCTCACGGACATCTATTCAGAAATGGATACAGGCAGGGTTTGTACATAAACCTGGAAGTGACCCGATCTTAAAATCAAATTACAAAGTTTCCATGGGGGAACAGTTCCAGGTACATATACCTCCAAAACCGAAAATCGGTCTTGAGCCTGTGGAAATGACGATTCCTATCGTAAAAGAATTCGATGATTTTGTTATCATCAATAAACCTGCAGGAATTGCTTCACATGGCGGACCTGGAGATTCTTCCCCCAGTCTTGTAAATGGACTTCTATTTTATTTCAGGGAACTTTCAAAAGCGGGAGGGGAAATCAGACCGGGGATTGTTCACAGGCTTGACAAGCCAACTTCCGGACTGATGATCATCGCAAAGAATGACCGGGCCCACATCGCACTTGCAAATAAATTTCAAAAAAGAGAAATCGAAAAAACATATTAT
>JAIOQL010000564.1 GCA_021413405.1 Leptospira sp. | reverse complement strand
AAAGACGCGAGAGAATATTTCGACACTTACACTTTGCTGGGAAATTATTTCAAGAATCTGAAATCAAAGGTAACCGTTCTGACTGCAAAAGATGATCCGATCATTTCTGTTCAGGATTTTCTTGATCTGAAAAAAAACCGGTTCATGGATATCCGGATAGCGGAACATGGGGGACACAACGGGTTTGTAAAAAATCTTTCTTTTGACTGTTATTATACGGATGTGCTGGAAGAAATAATCTCATAGATTAAAGAGCGGATGATATTGAAAATATTTCTGGAACAGTGATGAGCAACCAGTTCCGGATCATACTCAGCAAACGTTTTTCAAATGAGAGCGCCACGGATGCGGAGGGCGGCGAAGCCGGTGCGAAGCACGGGAGCGAAAGCGGATCCCGGAGAAGCCGGTTGGTTCCGGATAACGAAAGATAAGATGAATAACGGGGGCTGATATTTGCAGAAAGGAAGCCAATGACATTATTTCCATGTGCTTTGTAATTGAGTGGAGTGAACCAGGCGCCCGGAAAAGTGATGCGGGTCATTGTTTTGATGTAACTGATTCCGTATTTTTTTACCATTTTCCAATAATTTTTTTCAATAGGCTTTACAGCTTTTAGGATTTGTGTTAGAGTATCATTAATTCGCGAATAGGGATATACTAATGGCAAAAACCGCAGTCAAGAAAAACAAAAAGACAATCACAAGAATAAAGCCTCAAAACACTAAAAGTAACGGCTCGCACATAAAGGAAAAATCATCCCCACTGAGTAAAGAAATTGATCGTGTTTTCAATCTCCAGAAAGAAAACAGATGGACGATCGCCAAAACATCTGCTGAAGAAAGAATTAGGAAACTAAAAGATATCCGCCGGGAAATCCTGAAATACCAGACTGAACTCCATGAAGCTTTCCGGAAAGATTTCAGAAAACCTGAGGCAGAAGTTGATCTCACAGAAATTCTTCCGGTTATATCAGAAATCAATGATGCAATCAAAAATATCAAAAAGTGGATGCGTCCGAAAAGAGTTACGACACCTATAATTTTGTTTGGTGCAACGAGTGAGATTCATTATGAGCCAAAGGGAATTGTTCTCATCATCGGTCCATGGAATTATCCGTTCCACCTGATGATTGCTCCGCTCGTTGCTTCGATCGCGGCAGGTAACTGTTCTATATTAAAACCTTCTGAGCTTACTCCGAATGTTTCTAAAATTGTTCATAAAATGTTATCTGAGATTTTCACAGAGAATGAAGTTTTTGTTCTGAATGGTGGAGTCGCTGAAACGACTGCTCTTCTTGAAAAACCGTTTGATCATA
>JAIOQL010000563.1 GCA_021413405.1 Leptospira sp. | reverse complement strand
TTAATCCCCATTTCCCTCGCATTGTTTACATACTTTACAATTGTGGCTGTGTCATTCTGATCCGATGCAAGAAGAGCGGTAAAGTATTCTGTCGGGTAATTGGCTTTGAGATACGCAGTCTGGTAGGTGATCAATGCATATGCAACTGAATGCGATTTATTGAACCCATATCCACCGAATTTTTCCAGCTGATCAAAGAGTTCTCGCGAAAATTTTTCGTTGTGTCCATTTTTCGCTGCACCCTCCATGAATTTTTTCCTGAGAGGTTCCATGAGTTCGGCTTTCTTCTTGGCCATTGCTTTCCGGAGCATATCCGATTCACCCATAGTGAATCCGCCGATGGTTCTTGAGATGCTCATCACCTGTTCCTGGTAGACCGACACCCCATATGTTTCCTTGAGAATTGGTTCACAGCTCTGATGTGGGTATGATATTTTTTGTTTTCCACTTTTCCTGTCCAGGTAGTCTTGCAACATCCCGGATTCCATCGGACCCGGCCGGTATAGTGCGATCAATGCTACAATTTCTTCAAACGTATTGACCTGCGATTTTGCAACGAGGTCTGTGATTCCGCCAGATTCCAGCTGGAATATCCCGAGAGTATTTGCTTTTTTCAACAGAGTGTATGTAGAAGAATCATTTAACGGAATATCATCGAGATCAATTTTTCTGCCGTGCCTCTTTTCGATCAGCTTCACCGCATAGTCGAGCGTTGTGAGGTTCTTCAGTCCCAGGATATCCATTTTGATGAGCCCGACACTTTCAAGATTATCCTTGTCATACTGGGTAACTATCGAACGCCCTGGTTTTCCTTTCTCGGCAACAGTTGAAAGCGGCACAATTTCTTCCAATGGCACCGGTGAAATAACAACACCGGCAGCGTGTCTTCCCGGTTGCCTGTAGTTTCCTTCCAGTTTTTCAGCAATGGCGAATAACTTCCGGTTGAGATCATTTTTTTCTTTCAGCTCTTTCAGATCGGATGAAACTTCCAGAGCCTCTTCAATAGATATTCCGAGTTTATTCGGAAATGCTTTAGTAATTTCGTTTGATTCATTAAAATTAA
>JAIOQL010000556.1 GCA_021413405.1 Leptospira sp. | reverse complement strand
CATTTTATGGCCGAGACCGCAAAAATTCTTTCCCCAGAAAAAAAAGTACTGATAGCAGATTTGAAAGCAGGTTGCTCACTTGCAGAAAGCATCACGAGAGACGATGTTATCGGGCTTAAAAAGAAATATCCCGGTGTTCCGGTAATTACATATGTGAATTGCTCTGCTGAAGTGAAAGCTGAGACTGATATTTGCTGCACTTCCGCAAATGCATTAAAGATAGTTGAATCAGTTGATAGTGATACAGTGATTTTTCTCCCGGACGAATATCTTGCGTCAAACGTGCAGAAACAAACCAAAAAAAAAATCATTTCTCATCCCGGGAGGTGCATGGTACATGAAATGTATACGCCGTTTGATATCCAGATGGCACGAAAAAATTTCGATCACCTAACCGTGATATCTCATCCGGAATGCCATAGTGACGTTGTAGGAGTTTCTGATTTTTCCGGATCAACTTCTCAAATGGAAGAATATATCAGAAAATCGGATGCGAAAAATATTATGCTCGTAACAGAATGCTCCATGGGCGATAATTTGCGTTCTGTTTTCCCTGAAAAAAATTTTGTGTCGACCTGCCAGACCTGTCCGCATATGAAACGGATCACTCTTTCCAAAATACGCGATGCATTGTTATATGAACAATTTGAAATAATTCTTCCACAGGAAATAATTGAAAAGGGGCAAAAATCAGTTCAGAGAATGCTGGATATATCCTATCGGCAAAAATAAAAGTTAGCAAAGAACCCGGAATTTATTTTTTCCCCATTCCCATCTTCGGTGCGCCAACCAGAATTGCCATATTGCCTGCCGGATGAGAATTGTTTTTCATCATCTGATGACTCAGGGCAGTTTCTTCAAACTTGAAAGTTTTTGAAAGAACCGGGTCAACTTTCTTCTGAATCACCAGATCATTTAGACCTTTGCAATTTTCATTATTTGCACAATGAGATCCCTGCAAACGCTTCTGACGCATCCAAAGATACCGGAGATCCACTGAAGCATTATATCCTGTTCTGCCTGCGCAAATCACTATCATCCCACCTGTTTCGCAAACAAAAGCTGAGGTTGGAATTGTTGACTCTCCAGGATGTTCAAATACGATTTGAGGATTTTTCCCTTTTCCGGCAATGTCCCAAATTGCTTTTCCAAATTCACGGGCAGATTTTGTCCATTCTGCAAATTTTTCGGGTTTATTTATCTCTGTTGTTATGGGTCCCCAATGTTTAAAATTATTCCTGTTGATGACGCCCGCCGCTCCAAGTTTTTTGCAAAAATCGATTTTGCCGTCAGAGCTCACAACTGCAATTGGAATTCCTCCTGCCGCCTTCACAATCTGGATTGCCATTGAGCCAAGTCCGCCGGCGCCTCCCCAGATCAAAACAACGACATCTTTTTTTACATTATTTGGCTTCCAATGATGGAGCATACGATACGCGGTAGCGGCAACCAGCATATAAGCCGCTGATTCCTCCCAGGTTGCTGTGGGCGGGGAAGGCACTGGTGCTCCTGAACTTTACAGAATTGTGCATAGGAACCCCAATTGGTTTCGTAGCCCCAAGTAGCAAAGGATTGTGAAAACATGGGATCTTTGCCGGATAAAACCCATGGATCATTTCGGTCCCATACTCCACAATGAATCACAACTTCATCACCAATTTTCAGATTCTTTACTTCTGATCCGGTTTTATAGACGATTCCGGATGCATCAGAACCACCAATACCAAATTTTTCTGGTTCCCCTTTTTTGTTTCTGGCTGCGATTACATCAATGGGATAGCCCAAAGCAGCCCAAACATTGTTATAGTTCACTCCAGCAGCCATTACCGCAACGAGAACTTCGTCTGCGGCAATTTCAGGAATTTGAATTTCTTCCGGCTGAAAAGCCTTGAGGGGATCGCCGAACCTTTCGGGACGGATTACCTGCGCATGCATTTTTTTTGGAACAACGCCGAGCGGCGGGATTGTTCCCAAGGGTACAATTTCAGGAATATTAGTCATATGAATATATGTTTCTTATTTCACTTCAAATTCAGATTCGATAATTCTATTCTGAAAAATGTCTTTTCAGTTGTCAGGGCAATTGAGAAAACAATGATTTAGTTAATGCCGGCTGATCCATTTTTGCCGAACCAAATCAACCATGTTGATTGCGTCAAATCAGAACCGGGAACAGATGATGTATTTCCTCCATACCAAACACTGACAAATTCTGATTAAGCGTAATAGGATATTGTTATTGTAAAGCCCTCCTTCAAATCACCCTTAAGAACATTGATAATTTTTCCCTGATTCGAATTGTCTGTATTTCCATTCAAGGAGTATGAAGTGTACCCGTTTTAGTGGAGACTTTATTAAGCCGCAAATTTTTCTTCAAACCCTGATGGACTTTCATATCCGATATAGGAATGAAGCCTTTTCCTATTGTAAAATACTTCAATATATCTGAA
>JAIOQL010000555.1 GCA_021413405.1 Leptospira sp. | reverse complement strand
GCAAAAATTTTCCCGACTCAACTTTTTGGATCAGCACATCCTTCTCAATATAATCACGAAAAGAAATACGGCGTAAATTTTTCCATTTTTCCGATGTTCCAAGATGATCTGCCACTACTATGTTTTTCTCTCCCATTCGATTGAGTTCAGAAACAACATTTGATCCGATAAGACCTGCCCCACCGGTAACGAGGATTTTATTTTTCATCAGTTTTTTCTGCCTTTTCCGGTTCAGTTTCTATCGCAGTGAAAACAACGGATTGAATCTGACCGCCTGCTTCCTTCCCGGAATAATTGACTTCGGCTTTCATTTTTCTTGCAGGCGAATACATAATATATTTCTGTATATAGTCATAGGCACTCAGAGAATAATCAACCACAGACACCAGAGTTGAAATTGCCGGGATAAACCGTTCTTTTTTAGTCGATCTTTTTTCCGTTTCTTTTGCGGCTATGAACCACTTATAAAGCCTAACAGAACGATTGATATTCTTTAGATTTTCAAGATCGAGTTTAGTATCAGGAAGATTTGCTTTTTCCTGCCGGAAATTTATTTTCACGGATCTTTTGGTTTCAAGACTTTCTTTGAGTGCATTCGAAAGGATCAGATCAAAAGAATCATCATCTACATATTCAATTTCAGTGCAATTTGAATAGATAGTGTCGCAAACATCACCATAACTCCGGTTTGCGAAAAAGATAAGCATCACTCGTGAATTTACCGGGTGATACAAAACTTTCGCATGATAATTTTTCATTTTTCTGAATTTGATCAGATTACGGATCCGCTTATAAACGTTCCAACCTACGCCGCCAAGGTCTTTGAAGAACGGGAAATCGATTCCAAGTGCGCGAACCCCCATATAATACGGTTCCACGGAAACCTTTCCATCCCGTTTCAGAGTCTCCCGGAGATAATCGCGTATATCTTCCAGATCGTCATCTCCAAGTTTCAGTTTTTTTCTCCGCAGATCGATCAGAATCTTTCCTGCATCCTGGCTGATATATTCCTTTAACTGATCACCTGCTTTATCCTTATCATCAAAATCGATCCGCACACAGTTCTGAGGAAAACAGGAGATCTGTTCGTTGTAAGCGACATTAGGACTGGCTGATTCACCAGAAGTTCCGGTCGGGTTCTCCGCCAGATCTTTCTCCGTCGGAGTTACATTCTGCGAATTTAACCGGAGCGAAATAAACAAAAGTATTATCAGAAAATAAAATTTCATAGTTTGCATTCCGGTTTTCCCCCGGGAAGTTTGTGTCTGTTTTTTGCAACGATAGTATATACAAAGTCTTCAATTTGCCTGACTACTGGGAAAGTGTAAAGCTTATATGCCCATCCGGTTCCCATAGCAATCGAATACGCTTTATTTATCGCAGAGGCACCGGCAAATTTTTCATTCCCGGAAAACAAATAAGCTTTTTGTCTGAATTCTTCTTCGGAAATTCCCGAACGTGCGTCATGCGACAACGTCTGAAAGGGAACCACTTCCATTTTATGGGTCTTGTCCAGACCCTTTAGGGCTTTTGCCGCTTTGGTGCAAAAACCGCAATCCCCATCATAAATAAAAACTACTTTTTCAGCCAACATCATCCGTATAATTCATAACAAGATACATTAAAGTTTCTCTTTCCGTTGGATTGGAATATTCATGTGGAACATCGGCACGAAAAAAAACTGAATCCTTTTCATCCAGTTCCACAACCTGCTCACCTACTCTCAATCTGAGCTTTCCGTTCACAACAACAATGTTTTCAGTTGTACCGGCCTGGTGGGGTTCGGCCACTTCGATTCCTCCCGCTTTGAGAACAAGTTCATAGAATTCTGATTTGCGATTTCCGGCAAACGGAAACAATGCGCGACTGGAAAATACCTTTGAATTGGAAAACAGAACCTTAGTGCTTTCCTGCCTCAGAACCTGAATGCCTTCCGCACCTTTTTCTTTGATGAGTTCACTGAACGGAACAGAAAGCCCACCTGCAATTTTCCATAATACAGAAATAGTGGGAGTACTTTTCCCCTGTTCTATCTGGGAAAGCATCGCCCTGCTCACTCCGCACTTGGAAGCGAGTTTATCGAGGGAAAGCCCTCTCGTATGCCGCAGTACGCGGAGGTTTTCCTTAACAACACCAATTATATGTTCTGATTCTTCTTTGTGGCCATTCATTTCCTCTGCTATTTTAGAATCTGATTTCTTCATATCACATATTGTCCAATATATCAGAGGAATGTCAAATTACTTTTTGCCTTCGATTATTATGACGGGAGGGAGCTTTGGAAGAGATTCAACTATTTTGACCAGACCGGAAATTTGTCCGCGATACGTAAATTCATCCGGGCCGGTAATCGAAAGTCCGAGAAAAACCCTCCGCGATTTATCCAGAAGCAACTTTGCAAGCAGGTGGATGATTTTTTTATACCTATAAGGAGTTTCATAAATCACAATAGCATGATTTAGGGATAATAATTTTTTCAGTTCCGATTCCCTATCCCGGTCTTCCCGGCTCAAAAAACCGGCAAAAGTGAAAGGCGAGTTATTGAATCCTGAAAGACTTAGAGCAGCTGTCAATGCGGAAGCACCGGGCACAACAGTTACTGCAATTTTGCTCTCCAGTGCAAGTTCGATGAGCCTGCTTCCCGGATCTTCGAGAGTAGGAGATCCTGAATCTGAAATCAGACAAACCTCAGAACTTTTTTTTATTTCATCAAGCAAAAGCAGAATGTCCCCGGATTTAGAATGTTCGTTCAGAAGTTCAATTTTCTTTTCAATTTTGTAAAATTTCAACAGACTGGATGCTTCTTTATATTCCTCCCCGATCACAAAATCGCAGTTTTTGAGAACATTTAAGGCACGCAGAGTGATATCTTCCCTGTTGCCGATGGGCACAGAAACTATTTGAAGAACCGGTTGACTCATTTGAAAACCCGTTGAATAAGAAAATCCAGTGACCTGCATTTCTCCTGGAAGTCAAGGTCTCCTTTATCAAGGAGAATACCTTTTATTTTTGCCGATTCCAAAAGGAATAAATCATTCTCTGAATCCCCAAATGAAAGATCGGGGACCCGGCCTATATGGGCGCTTAACGCACGAACCTTTCCCTGGCCATATGTAAAAGGTTCAATAATTTCAGGGGTATTTTTATTCGCTGAAATTTTCAGATTCATACCGATCACAGAACCGGGATCTATCAGAAAATCACTGGACACTTCTTCGATTATCCACGCGGGGGATGCAGTTACAATAAAAACATCCCAGCCATTGAATTTCAGAAACGAAACCAGGTTCTGCATCTGTTTATAGGGTTTAACTGAAGCAGGAGAATCAGAATTCAAATTTCGATTCCAGATCTTTCTGGCATAATGCATCATTTCATTTTTTTCCCAGCCGGAAAAAAGAAAAGATGTCCATCTGTATGCAGATTCAACCCCGAGATTTTTGAGATGAAAAGAATATTCAGCCAGAATGAATTCAAAGAAACTGGCCCGGTCAGTATTCTTTTTTTCCCAGATGGAAATTGCCTTTTTTTTGTCCCTGAAATGGAGTCCGAAATCTCCGGAGAATTTTTCGAGGCCATCTTCAATCAGGGAAAACATCAGCGCCTCTCCGAAATCGTTCCGGATCAGAGTATTGTCAAAATCGAATGCAGCAATGCCCCGCTTACCCTGGATTGTATGATCCAAAAATGAATGAACATCTTTACTCCATCCTTCCGCAGGAAGATTATCTGAATACATTGGAGATTTCTTTTTTTTGAAGCTTTTTGTTTTTCTGAGTCATCTGCGCTGTTTGCTTGCAACTACCCGGAAGTTTTTTGATTTTCCGGAATATCTTCATTCTTTGGGATAATTTTATTTATTTGCAGAAGACTGATGAATTCCTGAACGAATTTCATTATCGGTGAAAAACTGCCTGAGGATGAATCGAGC
>JAIOQL010000554.1 GCA_021413405.1 Leptospira sp. | reverse complement strand
AATTCGTTTTGGTCATTCCGATTTTATCCGGTCGAGGGGGCTTCGGATGTTTAGAATTTTTCCTTTGCTGACGCGAGTGTAGATGGTTGTTGTTTTTAGGGATTTGTGACCGAGCAGGGATTGGATGTAGCGGATATCGGTTCCTGCTTCGAGGAGATGGGTGGCGAAAGCGTGTCTGAGGCTATGGATTGAGACATGTTTTTTGATACCTGCGCGGTTTTTAGCGATTTCGAAAATTTTTTCAGCGGAGCGGACTGATAGGTGGGATTTGAACTGTTGGCCTGGGAAAATCCAAGGAGAGTTCAGTTCATAGGATCTGAAGTTGTTCAATAGGCTCAGGCAGGTGGACGAGAGGATTGTGATTCTGTCTTTTTTTCCTTTAGCCTGTCTGATGAATAGTGTGCCTCTGTTAAAATCGATGTCACTTTTTTTTAAATTAACAACTTCACTGACCCGGAGACCTGATGCATAAACGAAAGAGAGGATTGCCTTGTGTTTTGGATTGCTGGATACCTTTAGGAGCATTCCGATTTCTTCTTCGGATAGTATATCCGGTAATCGTCTTTCTTTTTTCGGTCTTGGGATGGAGGATAAGATATCTTTATGGAGAATATCTCTGTAGTAGAATTGGAGGGAATTGATAATTTGATGGATGGTAGAAGAGCTGGATTTTTTTATTTGTTTCATATAGAGAAGGAAATTTTCAATGTCTGATTTTTGAATTCCTTGCGGAATCTTTTTGGAATACGCCAGGAATTTAATATTGTAGGAGATGTAGGCTTTTTTTGTGGAGGTGCTATAGTTTCTTAATTCGAGTTCTTTTGCAATTTTTGATTTGGGATTTAGATCGGGGGGGAAATGCAGAGGGCTGATTCTGATTGATTCCGGCGGAAAAATTTTTAAAATTTCAGAAAAGTTTGAATTTGAGAATGGCAGTGACCATGATTTAATGGGAGGGATCCATTTTCTTCCCGGAATGGAATGAATTTTTTTATTGAATTCAGGATCCCAATGGAAGCGGATAAGGAAACAATTGTTCTCTTTCGTTATGTGAATCATAAGTTACCGTCAAATGAATGCATAATGTATGATAAGTAAAATAATTTTTATCGTGTGGATATGTAAATGTCGTAAATTTTTTTAAAGTGGATTCCGGAATATTGAATTTCTTTGTCTGGGAGATGGGAGATCGGCTACCATCGGTGTCTGTATTTCATTTTGCGTGAAACGGTGACCTGGGAGCTATATTTGAGGTGTATTCGGGCAAGGACGTTGGTTGTGATTGGGGGAACTCCACAATCAAAAAAATTTTCACTCACAATACTTTCCCACCCGGCGATATCCAACCGCAAAAACATCACAAACAGTGCTGTTTTTGAAACGCCAAGGTAATCGGCTAACAATCCGAATTCAATCCAATCGGAATTCACAGGATTAAAATTTCTTTTGATCAGATTATTTTCTTTTTTCTGGTAGCAAATTTTGCTTTTGGTTCGTTTTCCGAAGAATCCGGACAGAACGAGAGGGCTATACCTTTTCAGCAGGGAATGAAAATAGATGTCCCTACCGGTTTCATCTGAAATCCTTTTGAAATCAGCAAGAAAGCGATCGGGGATCAAAAGAGAGGATTGGGTTTTTTTCTCGGTGTTTGGTTTTGTCATTATTCTTCCCTATCTTCAAAAAATCTGTGTAATCCGGTTTTGTCTTACTAATATATCAGGTAAAAAAAATTCAGTTCGGTCCGCATTTTTTCAAAAAAATTATATTTTTTTAAATGAATTAGACACTACCGACGAAGCATATTATACATAAGCGGGTGCCCGGAATGGATTCTCCTTTTTGTGAAAATTAGAGGAAAAGAATGGCATAATTACTAAAACCAATTGAGATCGTCACATCCGGGGGACTATTATGAATAGAGCCGGAAAAGCAATAATCACATACGGGACACAAAATAATTGAATACTATGAGAGAAATTTACATTCGAAAGATGCGTTACGAGGAAGCCGAAAGGAAACTGGAAAGGGAAATTCACGAGGCCTTTATGGAGGGGGAAACAATAGTAAATATAATTCATGGAATCGGTGAAGGGATTCTGAAGAAGATGGTTCATGAATTCGTGCGTTCTTCAGGGTTTCTGAAGGTTTATGATATCTCCGACTGGATACAACCAAATCCGGGATCCACAAAGGTTGAGATTCTTGGAATCGGAAAAGAGAAGTTGAAAAAATACCGTCGATAGTCAGTGTGTAATTTAACAGAATGAAAAAGCCCGAAAAATTAGAAATTCTGGATGTGACATTGCGTGATGGAGAGCAGACGCGTGGTGTCAGCTTTTCTTCAGATGAAAAACTGAACATTGCAAAATTCCTTCTGCTGAATCTCCGTGTGACGAGGGTGGAGGTTGCCTCGGCAAGAGTGTCAAAGGGAGAATTGCAAACTGTAAAAAATATAATGAAATGGGCGGAAAGTGAGAGCCTTGGAAATAGGATCGAAATTCTTGGTTTTGTCGATAAAACCCAAAGTGTAGACTGGATTGTGGAGTCGGGTGCCCGCACGCTGAATCTTTTGACAAAAGGCTCACTAAATCATCTCACAAACCAGTTGAAAAAAACAATTTCAGAGCACGTCTCCGATATAAAGGAAACTGTGGAATATGCGGTTTCGAAGGGAATCACTCTAAATATATATCTGGAAGACTGGTCGAATGGAATTCTCAATTCTCCGGAATATGTAATGGAACTTATTGAAAGAATCAGAAAATTTCCGATAAGCCGAATTTTTTTACCGGACACTCTTGGTGTAATGAGTCCAGATGAAGCATTTGAAAGTATCAGTCTGATCCTTTCAAAGTTTCCGGAGATCCATTTTGAATTTCATGGCCATAACGACTATGATCTTTCTGTTGCGAATTGCCTTGCAGCTGTAAAAGCAGGAATTCGCGGACTACATGTTTCTATAAACGGTCTTGGGGAGAGAGCTGGAAATTCTCCTCTGGAGGCTGTGATCACTGCAATTCATGATAAAATGAAAATCGATACCGGTGTGGTTGAAAAGGAAATAACACAGGCAAGCCGGCTTGTGGAAACAGTTAGTGGAAAAAGAATTTCTGACAATCGTCC
>JAIOQL010000553.1 GCA_021413405.1 Leptospira sp. | reverse complement strand
AGAGATAATCCCGAAGCCACGAAGAAAGTGAAATGTGCCATCTCTTCCAGAATTCCACAGGATTTGAAGAAAGGAAAGGTAAATTAAAATTGAGGGACAATCGAAACCCCATTATTCGGGCCATTCCCCGCGCTGCATCGGTATAGCCACTAAAATCGGCATACACCTGAAAAGCGAATGCCGGAGCAACGAAATAGATAATTCCCGGAGGGATGTCGCTTGACGGATCAAGAGCCTTGTTAACGAAAGGAGACAAATTATCAGCTACAAATACCTTTTTAAAAATCCCCCAGGCAAAAAGTATCGTTCCAGAAACTGCATCTTCCATATTCATTTTTCTTTCCGATTCTATCTGCGGAATAAGGCTGTCCGGTCGTTCAATCGGTCCTGAAAGAAGCAATGGGAAAAACAAATCATAAACAGAGAATGTAACGATATTTTTTGTCGGAACTATTTTTTCCCTATAAATATCAAAAAGATAACTGATATTATGGAATGTGTAAAACGAAATCCCTACCGGAAGAATTATATCAAGCATATGCAATTTTCCGGGAGTTTCAAAATAGGCAGAAATGTCATTGAAGGATTTAATAAAAAAAACGGTATATTTAAACAGGATGAGAACGGAGAGATTTACAATAATTCCAATCACAAATATCAGTTTTCTTTTTTGTTGCCGGTGAAGGGCTAACCCCGCAAAATAATTGAATAGAATGCATCCGAGAAGCAGGAAAATCATTTTCCAGTTCCAGAAGGAGTAGAAAACTATCCCGGCAAATAGGAGCAGCAGATTCTGTTGCCGAAACGTTAGAAAACAATAAATGCTGATGAAGATAAGAAAGAATACTATGAAATTCAGAGAGTTGAACAGCATTTAATATTGCTCAGGATTCCTCTATCATTTCAAAGAATTTTAGTTTTTCAGTCGTATCGACCGGATATGTTAAAATGTGAGTATGAATTGACACTTTGAATTCTTTCGGATTTTTTTGCAGTTCCTCTGCTTTCAATTTTATTTTCTTAATAACGGTTTCAGATTCTTCTTTATCTTTTCCATGCAAAATAACGGCAAATTTACCCTGGCCAACCCTCACAAGATAATCAAGTTCACCGGTGTTTTCAACTATTGATTTCCTGAGATTATCCGCAAATTGCACAAAAAATTCGGCTGAAAGCAGATTGATCACTCTATGAGGATTTTCTATTTTGAAAATGATGACACTAAATTTTGTCCGGAGAGAATTCGACTTTTTGATTTCTGAATCCAATCTGGATTCAAGCGGGTTAAATGGATCCCTGAATATAGTTTCCTTTTGTTTCAATATAATTATATTCGCGAGTACCGGAGCGACAATTTCCGCAATCCCTGTAACAGTTTCTCTGTTTGAGGCTGTCCACGGAAATGATGTTTCATGAATGATCGTCATTCCGACAAGCCAGTTCAGGTTAATATACGGTATCACTATAAAATCTTTCATTAATCCCAGTTCATCGTTTGAGAAAATCAGTTTCAAACCGGCCATTTCTGAAAAATTCCCGATATTATAAACTCCGATAATATTCGAAACCATCCCGATCAATTCCGATTTCTCCGGAATAAATAATTTTGAAAGTCTATCGGCGGAAATAAGATTGGAAGAAAAACCATTGTATCCATTTACAGAATCGTCGAACAAAAGAAATGTTGTTCGGAGAACCCCCAATTCTTTGTCCAAAATCTCAGATATGAGGTCAGTAACTTCATCTATGGAACGGCTTGCAGACACTTTGCGGGATAGAGAAATTATCAGATCATTTGATTTTACTACATCTTTCAGTTCCTTTATCTCCCTGTTTTTCTGATCAGTTTCTTCCAGTTTATGGAAAAGTGCACCGGTAATTTCGCCCGCAATTTTGATAAACTCAAGATCATCGGTTATATACTCCTCTCCATTTAAACTCGGTCCCAGCATCATGATCCCATAAAATTTACTGGCTGAACAGATAGCACCTAAAACCTGTATGTTTGCGCTCCTTAATATTTCTTTTTCTTTTTCCGGAATATTTCTTTTTAAAATTTCACCTGCATAAACTACTCGGCGTTCCGATTCCATAATATTATAAATTTCATCTCCGGTTTTCAAATTCCAATCCGGATTAATTTCCGCGCCCTGCACTTCCATTATTTCGAGAATATCGAAATTCCCGGAATTAGAAGAAAAGATAATGACTGATTCGCTTCCTGCCTGGCCCATTAAGGAATATGTCAGGTTTTGGAACAGGTCTTCCAATGAGGCCGATGTTGCAATTTCCTTGGTGATTTCAAATAAGGAGAGATAATTCTCAATTTTTTTCTTCGAAGCAATATGCTGTTCAACGGGCACAGTTGAAAAATCAGATTCATCATCGAAAAGAAAATCCTGTTTTACAAGTTCAGGATCTTCAGTCCTCGGACGGATTGGAGTTTTAGCAGATTCTTCTGACGCTTCCTTTTCCCATCCGGTGAATACATCTCCTGTCTCCAGGTGTTCAAAATCGGGAAGCAACTCTTCCTCGGGAAAGTCATCGGCCGCTACATCAATAGGTTCCGGGATCTCTTCTGAAACGGCAGAAACATTTTCATCATCCGCGATGCTTTTTGCCTGCTTTGCTTCTTCTTCAGAAATCGGACTCAGATCATTGTCTTCCGTCAACACAGTTGGAGTTGACGGTGAAATTTCCGGTTCTTCCGGATTCTTTAGAAAATTTTCAGTTTTGCTTAGAAGGCCTTTTGGGTTTTGATCTGGAGTCTTCTTCAGTCCGTCAGGATTGGAAGCCTCTTCCGGTGACCTGGAAAGATTTTCCGATTTTTCCAGCAACCCGGCTGAACTTTGCTTCGGTTTGTCCGGATTATAATCAGTTTTTTTTTCGCTCTTTGATGAACGGATAAAATTTTCAGTTTTTCTAAGTAACCCTGTTGGATTTATTGCAGAAATATTT
>JAIOQL010000552.1 GCA_021413405.1 Leptospira sp. | reverse complement strand
GCTGCTAAAAGTGAACCGAACCTGTCCTTGCTTTCAAAGCTAATTTGAAGTCCACGGAGTGGAATGGAAAGAAGAAAAAAAATCAATATCACGGATCCTAAAAAACCGGTCTGTTCCGCCCAGGATGCAAAAATAAAATCTGTTCCGCTTTCAGGAACGTGAGGAATTTTCCCTTCTGTCATTTCGCCATTCATAAATCCTTTTCCGAAAAATCTTCCCGAACCAATTGCTGGTTTTGATGCCCGCAGCTGATATCCGGCTCCTTGTTTGAACTGATCAGGATTGATAAACGCTGTAAGTCTAATTACCTGGTTTTCGCGAAAAGGAATGGCCCTGTTCACAAGTACTGCTGATAATATACTGATCCCGAGAATACCAATCGGGATATACCATTTCCTGAGAGCAACTCTTCCTCTCGCTACCCGGATAAGAATCATGATCGAGCTGGATATTATAAGGCAGGCGCTGACTGAAATCAGAAGGGTGTCATTGGATAGTATCTTAAAGAGAAGACTTGTCTGCTCATCCCTGATAATCTGAGCTGCTTCCCGGATTGTCTGGAGATTAGTAGCATTTAGCATTGTTGGAACTTCTTTTACCGCAATCTTTTTTCCTTCAAGGATTGGCCAGATTTTTCCCCCGAGCTGGATAACAATCGAAACTGCTTCTGTCTTTTCACCTTTTTGCAGGAATTCAGTCAGCGGGCCAAGTAGTGTTAGTTTTGTGTATTCAAGGTACATCGGAATCGAGAGAGATATGCCGCCTAACGTAACAAGAGATCCGATATGAAGTATATCTGCTCCGCCCAAAAAGAGCATGGTAAAGAGAATTGGTAAAAATGAAACGGCTGTTCCAAAATCCGGCTGAAGAACTATAAAAAACATAGGAATTAGCACTATGATGAACGGAATAACTAACACCGTAATCTTTTTCATTTCACGTTCTTTTAAAACCAGATATTGACCGAGAAGAATTACTGTTGAAAGCTTTGCAAATTCACTGGCCTGGAATCCAAATGGGCCAAGTTTGAGCCACGATCTGGCCCCACGACCTGAAGGGAGATATCCGATCCCGGGTATGAGAGTTATGATCAGAAGAAATATTGTTAACGAATAAATAACGATCGCATAAGAACCGATAAGCTGATAGTTTATTCGCGAAAGAAAATACATAGAACCGAGTCCAATCAGAAAATAGGCGAATTGTTTGTACCATCTCCCGGACCCGTCGTTTATATTTGCCTCCTGAGTGTAGAGTGTCAGAACTCCACAAAGAACAACGAATACAACGGAGAGAACCAGTATGTAATCGATCTTATCTATACTTTTATCTGCCATCGTCACTCCTCATATGGTGCTTCTTCTTCCATCCGTGAATTTCCTGGAGTTTCTGTTCTCTTAAAAGAGCCTGGTGGAAATGCAGCCTTAAAGACTTCTCTTGCGACGGGACCTGCGCCTGCGGCCCCACCAACTCCATATTCAACGAAAACGGCGACGAGAACCTGCTCTTCCGGTGCGGCATTGAATGGCGCATAACCTATGAACCAGGCATGATTTGAACCGGCAGCCCCGCGTCTTCGTGTCTGCGCTGTTCCTGTTTTTCCCGCAATTTCAGGAAGGTATGGCTGATTCAGAACATAAGAAGCAGTTCCACTTTTTCCAACAGCTCTCAGCCCCATTTTCAGAGAATCGAGGGTAGATTTTTTCAAAGGTATGTCACGAAGCAATCTCGGAATAGTTCTGTGTATAATAGAATTATCGAGGGGGCTCCGGACTTCGTGAACAAGATATGGCTGAAATATTTTTCCGTTGTTGATGATTCCCATATAAAAAAGTGCCATTCCCATTGGTGTTGTAGTGATGAACCCCTGTCCGATTGCAAGGTTGATTGTATCTCCATCAAACCATTTTGTGCCATATGATCTTTTCTTCCATTCGTTTGAAGGGATGAATCCGGCAATTTCTCCACCAAGATCGATATTACTTTTTTTATCAAGCCCGAACAATCTTGCATAGGAAAGAATGGATTCAGATCCAAGTTTATAACCAAGGTTGTAAAAATAAACGGAACAGGATTTTTCGAGGGCATGAATCAAATCATTCGTACCATGACCTTTTTTATCCCAACATTTGAACTCCTGATCAGGCAAACCGGCAAGAGATGATTTCAGAATGTATCTGCCGTTACAGGGAAACGTAACAGATGGATTATAATCTATTTTGTGCTCACTCTCAAGAGCGGCTAACGCAACAAGGGTCTTAAAAGTTGAAGCAGGAGGAAATTTAGATTGAATAGCCAGGTTCAGAAATCCCCTGTTTTTCTTTACACGATTGAAATGGCTCAGCTTTTCTGTTTTATTTTTTCCGGAAAGAACATTGGGATCAAAACTGGGATTTGATGTCATTGCCAGGACTTCCCCGGTTGCCGGGCGCAATGCTATGATTGTTCCCCTGACATTCTTGAGCGCACGGTATGCTGCAATCTGTATGTTTTTATCGATCGTCAGAATCAGGTTATCACCTGACTTTGCGTGTTCGACAATCCTTTCTTCTTCTATGTCACCTTCTGAATTTCTTTTTTGAATCCGAAACCCGTCCGAGCCACGGAGGACATTGTCATACTGAATTTCTATTCCTCCTTTTCCAACGAGCTGGTAGGATTTTATTTCCCGGTTTAACAGATCGTCTCGGTTCGGCTTTCCGACATACCCGCTGATATGAGCAAGGGCAGGACCCATGTGATAAATCCTGCGCGGAGAGGGAACAAGGACAACAAATTTCGCAATGTTGTCGAATACCGAAATTCTTTCGTGCTGTTCCTTTGATATTCCTTCGAGCAGGATCATCGGCTGTTTTGATCTGACTTTTTTGGAAAACTTTGGCTCGGCAATGTCTTCAAGATAGTAGGATTCCGGGATGAAAAGAGTTTTATAGAATAATTTCATGAATTCTTTTATTTTTTCAGGATTATTTTTCAGGATCGTTGAATTTACGACTGCATCGAGAGATGCGGAATTTGAAATAAGAGGGCTCGATGTTTCAGGTGTCAGGAAATTCCGGTCATAGATCTGACCCCGTGCTGCCGGCATGGATTCGCTTTTACGGACAAACCTTTCAGCCTTCAAAGAATTTTCTGATCCGTTGACCAGTTGAAGATTAACAAGTTGTGCAACAAAACAAAACAGGGTAAATATAATAATCCCCATAAAAAAATAGAGCCTTCCTCTGAAGGCTTTTTCAAGTTTATATTCTGTAGCAGAAGATGAGGTTCTTACGGCCATTTTCAGTGTTCCGATGCCGGGTCCAGCCTGTAGATCCAGGTTAAGGCAGAGAATACGATAGGCGCTATTGCTGCATTATAGAGAGAGGTTGAAAAAAAAGCATAGTTCAGGTTTGAATGAAAAAAAATGGAGAAAAGAAAATAGGTAGATAGGCGGGCCAAAAGAGTTATTATGAAAGTGGTTACGGATATGGAGATGAAATTTTCATTGTAGGCAGTTCGCCCAAACTTTCCAAGAAAATATCCAATCATAGAAAAACTTAAAGTATGGAGACCAATTTTATACAGAATTTCTCCTTTCGCTCCAATTTCTCCGCCGAGACCTGTGTCTGATAAAAGTCCCCCAAAAAAACCGACCCACAGACCGCTGAGCGTCCCTTTTCGCAGAGCGAAAAAAATCACGAGTATGATCATGAAGTCTGGTTTTATACTGCTTCCTAATTCAAATAAATTTGAACCATTCAGAAAATGAGCGACCAGGATTCCTATTGCAATGACCGATTTTTCCAGTATCATTCTTCCGCTCCTGGCTGTTTGGGTAGGGTATCGTCAATATCTTCCGTGCCCGGTTTGTTGACTGAATCATTCCCTGTCTTCTTCGGTTCTTTCGAATTATTTTTTGTTTCCGGTCCTTTTGTTTTTTCTTTTGATTTATTTTTATCTTTATCTTTTTCCTGTTTGTTCTCTTTTTCCTCTCCCGGGAAATTCAATTCTCCGAAGTAAGGATTTTCGATCGAAATGCTTTTTTCTTCCGGCCAGGTCTCTGTCCATT
>JAIOQL010000597.1 GCA_021413405.1 Leptospira sp. | reverse complement strand
CTGTCATAGATTTCGGAATGGGAAACATCCATTCCTGCCTGAAGGCAGTTTCTCTTTTTACAAAAGATTTCAAACTGACAAGTGACCCGGCTGACCTGGCAAATGCCACTGGTGTTGTTCTTCCCGGGGATGGTGCGTTTGAAAAAGCAATGTCAAATCTGACTGAGCTTGGTTTTGTTCCGGCGTTGCGGGATTTTGTTGCATCGGGGAAACCTCTTTTCGGGATCTGCATCGGTTTCCAGATTCTATACCAGGATTCGGAAGAATCGACAACCAAAGGAAAAGTAATTCCCGGTTTTGGATTTATCCACGGACATATAAAAAGATTTACCGGAAAAAAATATAAGGTCCCGCACATGGGCTGGAACAGACTGATTTTTAACAATGGCAAAGAAAAAAAGTTACTGAAAGATGTTGAAAACGGATCATATATGTATTTTATACACTCTTTCCGGCCGGTCAATGCCGAAGAAAATTCAATAGTCGCTAAATGCTGCTATTATGATGAAAAATTTCCGGTCATCATTGAAAAAGAGAACATTTTCGGAACACAGTTTCATCCTGAAAAGTCTGATAAAGCAGGCTTGCAGATTCTAAAAAATTTTATTGATATGGCTGCCGCATGATAATCATACCCGCAATTGATCTTCTCGATAATGAAGCTGTTCGTCTTTTCAAAGGGGACTACAACCAGAAGACTGTTTATAGCCAGGAGCCATGGGAACTTGTAAAAGCATTCAGGGACAATGGTGCAGAGCTGATCCACCTCGTAGATCTGAACAGTGCAAGAAAAGCAGACTCAACAAACCAGGAATGCATCAGCCGGATACGAAAAGCGACTAACGTAAAAATACAGATTGGTGGCGGGATCCGCGATCTTGAAAAACTGAAATATTATGAATCAATGGGAATGGATAAATTCATCCTCGGAACGGCAGCAGTAACAAATCCAAAACTTGTGGATGAAGCGCTTGCATTTATCGGCACAGACAGGATTATCATCGGGGTGGATGCAAAGGATGGAATTGTTAAAATCAGCGGATGGGAAGAAGACGGAAAAATTCATTACAATGATCTTCTGAAACGTCTCGATTCACAGGGTGTGACCCAGATTATTTTCACGGACATTGCACAGGATGGAACAATGTCGGGACCGAATTTATCTTCGTACAGGCAGATACTCAGGGATTTTTCGTTCCAGCTGATCGCTTCCGGCGGAATTTCATCGGTAAAGGATATTTTTGATCTCACCGCTCTCAACGAAAAAAATTCGCTTTATGGAATTATAACCGGAAAAGCAATGTATGAAGGAAAATTAGATCTGAAAGAAGCAATCCAAAATTCAAAATCCTGACAATACGGAGAAAACCACTCATGAGAATGAAAAAGCATTTTTTTTCGGCAGGTATTATTCTAACTTTATTTATAATTTCATCCGTCTTCACTGATTGCAGGCACAAGGGAAAAATCCGTTTCGAAAACGGGGATCAGTATGAAGGCGAAATCAAAGGAAGCAAGCCATCAGGAAAAGGAACGTATATTTCAACCGATGGTATGATTTATATGGGCGGGTTCAGGGATGGAAAAAGGGAAGGACATGGAGTTGTAAATTATACAACCGGGTTGCACGAAGGTGAACAGTACATCGGTGAGTGGAAAGAAAATCAGAGAAACGGACACGGGATTTATGCCTGGCCCGATGGCCGAAAATATGTAGGCAACTGGCAGAATAATAAACAAAATGGCCTTGGTTCCATAACAAACGCAAGAGGCGACAGATACACAGGTAATTTCCGGGATGATCTTCCGGATGGAGAAGGAACACACACGAAAATTGACGGAAGTGTTATTTTTTCCGGCCAATGGAAAGCCGGAAAGCCCGTGAAGTAATTATTTTTGAAAAAGGAAACTGCAGTATGAAAGATAAAGTATCAGCATTTGGCATCGGGGGAATTCTCCTTTCCATAACGGGAGTGATTATTTCTCTTCTTCTCATTTTTGAATTCTTTGGGTCCGGTGGAGCCCTGGTCTCTACTCTTTGCTCCGTAAGCGGTGGTGGGTGCGAAAAGGTAGCGGAAAGCAATTTTTCAGGTTTCAGGAATCTTCCTTTACTGGGAGATCTTCCAGTTGCTCTTTTCGGATTCACATTCTACGGATTAGTAGCTGCACTTTTCATAACTCCTCTATTTTCCTCTCAGGATAATCCTTCTAAAATTGTACTTGCAAGTCTCGCGCTGGCACTTTCCATTATTGCAATTCTTGCAGATCTCGCACTTGCGGTTATATCAGTTTTTGTAATCGATGCTGTGTGTATACTATGCGTCGCTACCTACGCGGTCTCAATTGGAATTGCAGTCGTATCATTTTTGGAACTCAAACGTCTTACAGGAGATACTGATTCTATGATCGCAAATTTTAAAGGAGTTTTTACTTCACGTGAAATTCTGAATAAGAAATTGTTAAACCTTTCAATCATCATCCTTGGGTTTTTTGCAACTGGAATGGTTTTCGGTAACGCGGCAAAGCCCGGATCCAGTTTTTCCATTTCTGAAAATTCAGATATGAAAACCAAAATCAAAGAAGGATTACGGATTTATGAAACGCTTCCGGTAGTTCAGATTGATATGACAAATGTTCCGATTGCAGGTGAGAAAACTGCCCCGATAACAATTGTCAAATATGCTGATTTCAACTGTGGTCATTGCATGCATGCAAGCCACATTCTAAAAACAATTCTCGCGGAATACACAGGAATTGTCCGGGTCGCATATAAAAATTTTCCGTTGGATGGAAACTGCAATAAATTTGTTCAAAGACAATCTCCTGGTGCGAGCTCATGCATTGCAGCAAGTGCAGCAATCTGCGCGGAAAAACAGGGAAGATTTTACCCTGTCTATGCAGGAATGTATTCAGATAATGAAAAAGGCCAGATGCATACTGTAAGTTCGATAAACCAGATTGCATCTCTTTCCGGACTCAATATGTCCCAGTTCAAGAAATGTCTCGGATCAACGGAAGTCCGCGATCAGATTATGAAAGAGGTTGACGAAGCCGGAAGACTCAGGATCGAAAGCACTCCCAGCATATTCGTGAATAACCGGCCGATAGCCAGCGGAACACCCGAAATTGAATTTCTCCGTGCGCTCATAAACCATCTCATGAAAAAAAGCTGATCTGAATAAAGGAATAGAAAAATGAAAATAGGTGTAATTGGTTCCGGAAGTTTTGGTACGGCTCTGGCGAGCCTTCTTGCAGACAAAGGATATGATGTGCTCATGTGGACGAGGCAGCAGGATCAGGCTGACGGGATAAACAAAGAGCATATAAATATCAAGCATCTCCCCCAGTTCAAGCTGCCGGAGAAGTTGCGTGCAAGCACTGATCTGCATGAAGTTGTCAAGGGAAAGGAACTGATACTATCCGCACCGCCTTCTCATGTTCTCACTTCAATTCTCCGTGAAATCAAAGATATTCTTCCGGAAAAAGCACCTATAGTTTCAGCAACAAAGGGTATAGAAAATGATACTCTGCGCCTGGTTTCAGAAATTTTCGAAACAGAACTTCCCGGAAAATTTCACCAGTATCTTTCCTACCTGTCGGGTCCCAGTTTTGCAAAGGAAATTATTTCGAGGGTTCCAACAATCGTAAGCATTGCTTCCAAAAATGAAGCAAATGCGCGTAACGTACAAAATATTTTCAGTTTCACCTATTTCAGAACCTACTGGACTCCCGATGTCATCGGCGTTGAATATGGTGGCGCATTGAAAAATGTGATTGCGATTGCTGCTGGTGTTAGTGACGGTCTCGGTTTCGGACAAAACACAAGAGCTGCCCTCATCACAAGAGGGCTAAATGAAATTACAAGGATAGGCGTGAAGCAGGGAGCAGACCCGATGACTTTTCTTGGCCCGGCCGGAATGGGCGATCTCGTCCTCACCTGTTGTGGCGAACAATCCAGAAACAGAACGGTTGGTTTTGAACTAGGGAAAGGGAAAAAGTTAAACGATGTTCTAGCTGGTATGAACGAAGTCGCGGAAGGTGTCAAGACTGCGAAGAGTGGCTATGATCTTTCGAAAAAACTGGGGATCGAAATGCCGATCACTGAAGAAGTTTACAAAATGCTCTACGAAGATAAATCTCCGAAAGATGTTGTCAAGGATCTGATGGGAAGAGATCTAAAACGCGAGGGAATTAATCACTAAGAATTTTATTGATTATTGCTGAACACAATACAGATTGCTGGGATTAGTACATACTATATTTCCACCGTTTATAGCGGCCAAAGCGCTTGAATTGGCTACCCCATAGCGCCCAAACGCTCCACCAGTACCATCTGTCCAATTCACACATCCTCCAGCAGCAGTCCAGTCTGTGTTCAGCCCTGTCCAAAGTGCAGCCCCGGTAGTTCCAATCGCGTTTGTCATATTAGGTCCAAACACATAGATTGAGGCTGAATTCGTAGTCATGATTACAGTTCCATCAGTGCGAGTATACAGTTGGTTAGGGAGTAGCACCCAGTCTACCTGACCGTCTCCAATATCTGCAGTTACTGAAGCCACACGGATTGCCGGGTTGACAATCAATGCTTTATAGGTCCCTGTGTTTACGGGTTTCGCTGAATCAGAATTACAGATTGAATCAGCTCCTGGAATCCCCCCTGTATTGCCTGTCAAAGTAGAATTGGATATAAAGATCAATTTTCGAAAATCGCGATTTTGTAAAGTACCGCTGCTCCAGGTAAGACCGTTTGCAAAATAATCAGAACTGACAGAAGGTCCCAATTTTATGGTAAAACTTCCACTCACTCCGTAACTCAAATCATCAATGCCAGTCATGGTAACTGTTTGCGGAGAATTCCAGTTGCCTGGTGTAAATGAAAGCGAAGAAGGTGAGACCGATGCCTGCGATGTATTTGAAACAACTACCGGGATTATAACAATTGCGTCAGGTTGTTTTGAAAGTTTAACGGTAAATGTATCCGCACTGTTTTTGAGAGTGTAACCTGATACCGGTGAAGTGATTGAAAGTGAATTGTAGTTATAAAAGCCCATTCCGCAAAGCGGGGTTCTTTCGCCGAGGATTGCTTTCGCAATTAGAGAATCCTGGTATGCTTTTGATTTTTGATCGCAAACATTATTCAGTTCTGATTTCTTGCAACCGGTGTATAACAGGACCGAAAATGACAGAAGTAGAAGAATTCCTCTATACTTTAATGTGTTGAATCTGAGATATATTGGAGTCATCTTTTTTTGTACGCTAAGATTTTCAATTTATCGTAATTAATCTATTATAAATTGAGGGATAATTACATTATTCGTTCTGATAAACAATTAATAGGTTGCATAATCCGGATTCGAATACAGTCAACAATCGGATTTTTCAGAAAAAAGCCCACAATTATGAATTTTCGTTACGTCGATTTCTGAAATAGTTTATGTTTTTTCATCCAAATTTATCCCTGAAAACTTCCGGATAAAAACAGTAAATTTTTAAGTTTCAAAAGTTAGTTCTCAATCAATTGTCAACCTGTTTTGCTATCTGTCACTTCTACCAAAAAAAAGCGTTTCGACCAATGATTTATTCACTCAAATTGATTGCCTAAAATCTCCCCGAAAATTAAATGTCTTGACAACGCTGTAGCGTATTATGTCCTTGCCCCAAATTTATGAAAAATACTCCTTCCAATGGCAATGTCCGTACCGATTTCCCGGAGAGACACTTTGAAGACCAGGTTAACGATGACCAAAGGAAATATTCGCGATATGTTTGTGATTCTCGCGCAATTCCGCAGGAAATTGACGGTTTAAAACCGGTTCAAAGAAGAATTTTATGGGCAATGTGGAATTCAGATGCCCGCAACCGTCACACAAAAACCGTTAAAGTCGCAGGGCTTGCAATGGGATATCACCCGCACGGTGACAAATCAATCCAGGATGCACTTTCTGCAATGGCGCAGGATTTCACATTTGCAAATAATTACCCGTTGATCCATGGTGAGGGAACTTTCGGGGATGTACTGGATCCAGGTGCAATTGCATCACCCAGGTATACTGAAGTGAAACTTTCCGATTTTGCAAAGGACGTAGGCTTTTTTGAAAGTCTTCCGGACATAGATTATGTAAAAAACTATGACGAAACGGAAGAAGAACCAATTCATTTTGTAGGAAAAGTTCCGGTAGTTCTACTGAATAACATACAGGGGATCGCGACCGGCTTTAGGTGTTTCATTCCCAGTCATAAGTTAGGCGACATCATTGATTCCCAGATCAGTTATCTGAAATCCGGGAAAGTAAAAAAAGTAAAACCGTGGTATAAAAATTTCGGTGGCCAGCTTCGAACTTACATAAATGACAATAAATCAGAAATCATGGTCACAACTTTCGGATTCAAATGGGAGGGAGACAAATTATTTCTGACAGATTCCCCTCAAACATGGAATAGGGATAAAGTTGTAAATTACCTCGATGACCTGCTTGAACGGAAAGACACATGGTTCAAGGATTACATAGATCATTCCAGCCAAACATTCAAAATTGAACTCATATATAGAAAAGGCGAAAAACCTTCCGAAACAGAAATCCGCGAACTTTTCAATAAAGAAAATGCCGAAACGCTTACATACAATGTAATTACCCATGAAGGACGGCTGAAGTTCCACACCCCGGAAGAGATTATAAAACGTTTTTGCGATTTCCGGAAAACTCACCTGATAAGAAGATTCAAAAGACTTGCCGGGCTGGAACAGGAGAAAATTGACAGAAATTCAGAACTCATTCGCTTTATTAAAGAGCGATGGAATGAAAAAGTGATTTCAATAAAATCGAAAGCCGAATTCGAAGACAGGTTACAGAAAGCAAAATTTGTATATTATGAATGGCTATCAACTATCCCTGTATACCGTATGACTCTCGAAGAAGTAAGAAAATGCGAAGAGGCAATCACTGAGGCAAAATCAAAATTTAGCGAATACACTGCTCTTTATAAACAGGATTCAAAGCTAACCGATTTTATGGTTCTTGAACTGGGCGAACTGAAGACAAAGTGGGACAAGTAATACATATGAAAGAAGAAAAAAAAGTAAACAGCAGTAAATCAAACGGTAGCGAAAGGAATTTCAAAAAGCTTTCCAATGTAGAACATGTAAGGATGCGTACCGGTATGTGGCTTGGACAAAACTCCATGTCTACATTTGAGCAGCATTTTTTCAACAGGACCGGTGAAGGCAAATACGAAATTACTCATGAAGAACTGAATGATATTCCTGCGAAACTGAAATGCCTCGATGAGGCCTGCATGAATTGTGTTGATGAATACAGAAAAAATCACAATGACAAATCGGTGCCGGAAAAAGAGAAAATGTCAAAACTGATAGTTTCACTCTCCGTAGATCAAAAGCGCATAACGGTTTCGGATAACGGACGAGGAATCCCGGCAAAAAATGCAGAAGGAGTTTTTTTGCATCTGATGTATGGAGAAAATTTTGATGATAAAGTAAAGGAAGACCATGTTGCCGGACAGAATGGCGTCGGGATTTCCCTTGTTAGAATGGTTTCTTCTTATTTCAAGGTTCAGACAGAAAATGGCGGAAAACTTTATAAAAAACTTTTCACTGTAACGGAAGAGGTGAAAAAAACTCTCAGGTCTTTCAAACTTTCCAAGGAAGAAATTGAAAAAATTATTCTTTACTTTGACGAACATGGAAGTTTCAAAGATTGCCCGCATCTCAAGGCTGAGGATTATAATAAACTGGAACCAATCCTCATTAAGAACAATATGATCGAGCAGGTGAAGCCTACCACAGGCGGTGGTCATGGGACTTCTGTTGAATTTGAACTGGATCCGGGCTATTTCAACAAATTGGATGTATCATTCAACGTTGTTTTAATGAAGCAATATTTGCAGGATATTGCCATGACGAACCCCGGGCTTGAAGTTCAATTTCTATA
>JAIOQL010000596.1 GCA_021413405.1 Leptospira sp. | reverse complement strand
AGTGCGAGTTCGGAATTATAAATCTCTTCAAAACTGATCTCATAGTCATTTGAAGTCAGCATTTTTCGTGTCAGTCGGCGGACATCAGAAAATTCAAACGGCATCGTTTCAGCCAATGAATAGAGCCTGTTTCTATAGATATTGAAGTAATTTATGACTTTCGGAAGTGTCAGAATTTTTCCTGTTTTAAACAGGGAAAGATACCAGCGTTCCATAATTGATGTGCGGTTGAAGTCCTTTCCTACGGGATAATATACATAGACCCCGAGTTCTTTGAGTATTTGGATAATCTCTTTCTGGAGGGGGGAAAGATCGGGAAATCCATCGCATAATTGTCTTCCGGATAGCGCTTTTTGAAGAAAATAGACAAGATCATCTTTTAAAAATTCATATAGATTTTCCCTTACGGTCTGCCTGTCAATCGTGTGTTCCAGCTCGGGTTGACCAGCTTTTGCCGCAAGCAGGCTCAATTTGGACAGGAACATATCTACCTCGAAGAACAGATCCTGCTCTATCTTTTCAGGAACATTATCGATGGACTTTGTGATTCTTTCGACAAGGTCCTTTTTAGTTGCTTCGTCTATGTTGTGTTCCTTTCAATCCGGAAATTGCATTTAGTTGCAAAGCCTATGTAACTTTTTTTCTGCTCGTATAAATATGACAGCAGAAAGTTTGTTATTATTTTTACAAAAAAAATAATTTGTTAAATATTGTAAACGCTTACAAGGCAGAAAATCCGGAAAAAAACCGCCAGACCAGATGAATTTTACTACGCCGCTATTTTTATTTTTTTTCCTGACTGTTTTTGTCGTCAGATGGGCTATTCCTCCGGTTTTCGGCAGTTCTGAAAAAATCAGAAATAACGTCGCTCTATTCAGTCTGGTTGTTTTCAGCTATGTTTTCTACATGGCATGGGATTATCGTTTCGGGCTACTTTTGCTGTTTACGACTACATTTGATTATTCGATTGGACGGTTGATGGACCGGGCCTCTCAGGAAAAAAAGAAATTTTTTTTGATTACCACAATTGTTGTGAATCTCAGCATTCTCGGATTTTTTAAATATTTTAACTTCTTCCTGGACAATATTGATTCCTCAGCAAAACTCTTTGGTTTAACCGCTCATATCCCGGCACTGCGGATACTTTTGCCTGCGGGCATTTCCTTTTTTACATTTCAGTCCATGAGCTACACTATCGATGTTTACCGGGGCGTCATGTATGTTGAAAAGAGATTTTTGCGATATGCCCTTTTTCTCTCTTTTTTCCCGCAGCTTGTTGCCGGTCCCATCGTTCAGGCGAAGGACTTTTTGCCGCAACTACAACTTACAAAGCATCTGAAGGATGTCAGGGTTGGGAGAGCCGTTTATTTTTTGCTTTTGGGGTTCATAAAAAAATCTGTCATCGCTGACCAGATTTCGGCGGTATCCGATTTTGTATTTACCTATCCCGGACACCTTTCTTCTGCTTTCGTGTGGATGGGGGTGATTTCTTACTCAATCCAGATTTATTGTGATTTTAGTGGATATTCGGACATTGCCCGGGGATTGGCATTAAGTCTCGGTTATGAACTTCCTGAAAATTTCAATCTTCCTTATTTTTCCAGAAGCCTGACGGATTTCTGGAGAAGATGGCACATATCTCTTTCAGGATGGCTAAAGTCTTATTTATATATCCCGCTTGGAGGAAATAAATATGGCGCTTTGAAAACATACAGGAATCTCATGATCACAATGCTTTTGGGAGGGCTTTGGCATGGAGCAAGCTGGAATTTTGTTTTTTGGGGAGGTATCCATGGTTTGTATTTATCAATCGAAAGATTGTTTTCTGAAAAATTCGGGCCAGATTTTTCTCAGAATTCGAAATATTTTCCCATGAAAATTCTGAAAATAGTTTATCCCCTATTCATTTTCCTGTTAGTTACTTTACTCTGGGTGTTTTTCCGGTCCGGGAATATCAATATCGCTTTTACAATTTTTCATTCTCTTTTTTCATTTAAGTCAGGGGCTATGCCTGATAATAGTATGCTGAATCTTTTTTATATGGCATTCTCGTGCGTCTTTTTGGCACATATAG
>JAIOQL010000546.1 GCA_021413405.1 Leptospira sp. | reverse complement strand
CGTTGCGGCTCTTGTAGATCACAAAGACCAGGAAACGCTGTTGCGTGCAGTTGCTGCAATTAAATCGGAAGTTGATTATAAAGTTTTTATTCTGGGAGAAGGGGAACTTGAAGGGAAGTTAAAAAAACTTGCGCGATCTCTTGGAATCGGTGAAAAAGTGATTTTTACCGGATTCAGAAAGGATATTCCTGCGTTCCTGAATTTTTTTCATATTTTTACTTTAACTTCAAAAGAGGAAGGACTCGGGACAGCCGTTTTGGATGCAATGGCCTGTGGTCTGCCTGTCGTTGCCACAAGGGGTGGTGGAATTGTAGAGATGCTACAGGATAAAAAAGGTGCATTGCTGGCTCAAGTGAAAGACATCGGGTCACTTGCAGATCATTTCAAAACTATGATTGAAAACGAAAATTTACGGATAAAATATGGTGCGTTTAACCGGGAATACGTTAAGCGCTTTTCGATCGAAGAAACAATCAGGAAAACGATACAGGCGTACTATTCATTTCTTGCAAAAGGGCTCTATGAAAAATAAAATTCTGATCATCGACGGTCATGCATTTGCATTCCGTGCATATTTCGCCTTCGCGGCCGCAAATCTGAAAAATTCACTGACTGGAGAACCAAGCGGTTCTGTTTTCGGATTTTTCCGGATGCTGTTCAAGCTACTTGTTGATTTTGCTCCAACTCACATCGCAATTCCGTTTGATCCCGGGACTCCGCTCGAACGTTCGAAGATGTATGATAAATATAAGGCAACTCGGAAACCGATGCCGGAAGATCTGAAGCCACAGATTCAAAAAATCATGAATCTTTGCCAGGCTCTTGGATTCCATGTTCTGAAAGTTGATGGTCATGAAGCAGATGATATAATCGGTACCCTCGCGAAACATTATGGAAAAAAGGGAAACGAAGTTCTGATTTTTTCGGGAGATAAGGATATCTTCCAGTTGCTGAATGATCATGTCAGAATGCTCAGAGGAAAAAAGGGCGTAACGGAATTTGTTGAAATAGATGCGAATTGGGTCAAAACTG